>CAYPUV010000067.1:0-16859 GCA_964413895.1 uncultured Anaerolineaceae bacterium | reverse complement strand
TGGTCTGTCGTAAGTGCTTGGTGCACGTCTAACTCTCGTAAAGTTATATCGGCGGGGTGAACAGAGCTGCGATTGCGGGGTGGGTCCAGACGGGCAAACTCATCCAAGACCCGGCTGGTATGGACCCGTGAAATGGCTGCTTCGCCGCGCTCGATGCCTCGCAAAAACGTCAACAACCTGGAAATGGGTACATTTTTGAGCAGATACCCCCTGGCGCCGCTGCGGATAGCTGCAAATAACCGGTCATCTTCTTCATGTACAGTCAGGAACACGATGTTGATTTTTGGATGGTCGGCCAGAATAGCATGGGTGGCGTCCAGCCCGGTGCCGTCAGGCAAACCGAAGTCCATTAACACCAGGTCGGGTTGCAGTTCGTGGGCCATGGCAATCGCCTCGCGCACGGAATCGGCCTGACCCACTATGCTGAAATCTGATTGAGCGCCAAGGAGGCCCGCCAGCCCCTGTCTGAATAAAACGTGGTCGTCAACGAGCAAAATTTTCAACATTAGCTCACCTGCTAGTTCTGTTGTTTTTGCAAATCAATAAAACAATCGATATATAGATGACCTGAATATGTCGATTGTTTTGTGAAAGTCCAAGTTCTCCTTGATGATACTGACTATATCATAAAACTAATAGAATTTTGCATACATTTCATTTGAACCTGGTTAGAGTCTTGACATCCGTGCTCGACCGAATACGCTAAACAGCGGAGGAGGGGTGGGAAATAGAGGTCAGAGGAAGCCGCAGGGTTAACTTTGTGCCAGCATCAGGCTTCGACACAATCGAGAGGTCCCCTTTTATTTCCTCTGCCCGCTCTTGCATAATTTTCAACCCGAAATGTCCGTCGGGTGGAGGGTAACTTGTTTCAAAACCGCACCCGTCATCTGCGAAGATAATGGTCAAGGTCTCTTGTGTCCACGCCAGGTTGATGTCAACCTGGCGAGCCCTGGCATGCTTTTCGACGTTGTTCAGGGCTTCCTGGAAAAGATAGAGGACTTGCTGTTGGACGATGGGAGAGAGTGAGCGAGGCTGGCCCTCAGCGGTGAGTTGAACTTTGAAACAAACCCGGTTACCGACCGACCTGGCCTGGGCAAGCAAGGCTGTGGCCAGATCGGTTGAGTTGGAGAGACGCGCGGCAGCCAGCATACTTCGTACCAGTTCGTAGGCCTCGTTGGTCACATCACGCATCTGCGCCAATTCTTGTCGAAAGCCATCATTATCAGACAGAATGTCGTTGATTGTGAATTCATCCAGTTTGAAACGCAAATAACCGAGGCTTTGGCCCAGTGAATCGTGCAAATCGCGGGCGATGTGGGCCCGTTCTCTTTCTCGCTCCGTCTCGGCCCGCTTGCGCGCAGTGAGATCACGGATGACCATTTGCACCGCTGGCCGGCTCTGGTAGGTAATCGGTATGGCCACCACCTCTACATCCACATTCGTCCCGTCGAGGCGGGTAAGCTTTTTCTCGACCAGCGGCACGCCTTTTCCCCCTTCTCCTACCTGCCGTAATTGTAGCTGTGTTATGTCCGAATAATCTGGGTAGAAAAAATCGAGTATCGATTTGCCGATGAGTTCTTCTGGACCGGCTGCGCCAAAGAGTTTGGCTCCTGGAGGATTCAGGTAGACAAACTTGTCTTCACTGTAGATAGCTATCGCTTCAAAAGAGAGTTCTACCAGGTGGCGATAGCGTTCTTCACTCTCTTGCAGTGTCTCCCCCGTCTGCTTGTGCTGGGTGATTTCACGGATAAGCTCAACATTTACGCCGGTCAGTTCAGCGGTCCGCGCCGCGACCCGGTTTTCCAACGCTTCGTTAGCCTCTCGCAGCGCCTCTTCCGCTCTCATCCGCCGCCTGGCAATGATAAAGACCAGGATAAGTATAGCCGTGAGGAAGAATACCTCGATGACTTCCTCAGTATGGGCTTCACCTGTAAGGACTCTGACCAGTTCCGTAACGATGGTAACCGTCGTCCAAAAGCCTGCCCGTAAAGCAAAAGCGCGAAACTCCCAATAAAACGCCCCGAAGGTCAATAGGAGAAAGATTAGATGGACTAGATAATAGGCGTATTCTGTTTCGATAAAGATCATAAAAAAGGCTGCTACCAATAGCGCCAAATCTAACAATCCAAATAACTTTTTTGTTCGCTGGGAATTCAAGGAATTATCGGTGGCATTTTTGAGTTTGTTGCTTATCTTTTTAGCTATGCTTTTCTTCAACTTTATCAAGACCTTCGCCAATTAAGAGGATGCCAGTGGCGCGTCAATGCGATGTATGCGCCCCAGCGAGGTGATAGAGCCAAATATCTGCGACGATAAAATAGGCTCCGGTTTTTTCGGAAGCATTTTTATTATTTCCGTGAAATATCTCAGCGGTTACATCACAATGTGTGAGTTCAATATCAATCTCAAACGGATATCTCCCTCCCTCCTTCATCTCTCTGCTGGTTACTCACACTTGTTCTTAACATGAGCCAAGCTTTTGGGTACCTTTCTGACCGGGTTTCAGGGTGAGCTGCGTCTTCATCGATGCTCCAGTTATTTTGCTCTATTTTATTGACGTGTGTGAACAATGACCCTCTATAATTATAGCGCATTAATTTCCAATTTACCACATTTGATTTTCGCTTAGCACGGCTGTTGCACCTGTGCCCTTTGGGTCTATTTCAGTTCGGAGGCAAGTTTTTGATTTTACGTGTGCCGCTGTCATTGCGAGGCGCGTTTTCTTGCGCCGAAGCAATCCCCGGTGGGGAAAATGGCGATTGCACCCGTACGGGCATCTTCGATTTCGCTGGCGCGCGCAATGACACTAGCGCATCTGGACAAGAAATTTTCCCCAACCCTTGACATAGATTCAGCCGGTTCAGGGTTCGAGTCCCTGGTGGCTCATTGATTGGCTTCTGCATTGTTCTTGCGTGCTTATTACCAAAGGCGACCCAATATTGGGTCGCCTTTGTTTTTGGCGGGAAGTAAAAAATAGTCGGTTCCTGAAGCGGTGTGGCTTCTCAAGTGACAAGCAGCAAGTTTTTCTTGCAACCTGTACCTTGCCCTATTCTACAAAAATCTCCACGCGCTCGCCGTCTTCGTCGTCGTAGACATCAATGATTTTTCCCTGGGTACCACTTTGAATTGCTTCCATAATTTCATCCATATTTATCCCTTCCATCTCTGGAGCAAATTTGGCACCCATCTTTATACCCACGTTGACCAATCCCATCGGCAGGCTGACCTTGACTTTCTGCTTGCCAGTGGCTTGGTCAGTTACGCGTACCCGCAGCCAGCGCGACTTTTGACCGGATGGAGGGGCAGTTTTTTCCTCCTTTTTGGCTCCGGCTTCCAGGGCGGACAGGAGTTTGGCCGCGTTGTCGGCGTTGATTTTCCCCTCTTCAAGCATTTTCAAAATTTGCATTCTTTCTTCTGCTAACGACATTGTATCACCTCATTCGTAATAAGTTTGTACGTATTCCTTTTCAGATTCTTCGATTTCTATCCAACAGACACCCTCTAGCGATGATCCGGCCAGAATTTTCGGCACGTCAGCAGCGCAAAAAGTTGCCAATATCATCATTAATTGCCTGCCAGTTTCCGGGCTGCTTCCTCTGCTGAGATGGTTCCGTCGGCTAACTGAGCCAAAATTGCCTGCCGGTCTATGGGTGGGGCAGAGGAAGGCCCGTCCTCTGCTACCTCATATCCCATCGCCTTGATCAGCTCGTGCAGTCTGGCCCGCACGGTGGGGTAAGAGATACTCAACTCATCCTCGACGCGGGTGATCTTCCCCTCACATTTAATGAATGTTTCGGCAAAACGAAGTTGCTCTGGTGTCAAGCAGTGGAACCGCCCTAACCCTAAAGCGAAATGACCTTCTACGCTGGTATCACAGTTTCGACAGTGCAGCCTGGTCACTTCAAGCGGTTGTTTGCAGATAGGACAATCCTGAATGACTGCGTACATTGTACACCTCCGGGTAATGACATAATGCGAATGATAGATTGTGAATACTTCGACGTTATCATTATTCACTTCCTTTTTTCAATTAGCCATTTAACTAACAACCACCTCTACACCAACGGACGTTGGATCCGCACTGTCTGGGCTGTGTTCGGCGTGATTTTGCTCGATGTTGACGATGGTCGGGATGAAGTATCCGGCTACACCCATCAGGAGACACACAATCCCCCCGGCAATGTACCACGGCTGGATACCGATGATATCTGACACCGGCCCGGCGACGATGAGACTCAAGGGGGAAATGGCCGTTACCACACTGCTCAGCATGGTGAAGACGCGACCTTGCATCTCTGGGGTCACATTGAACTGGATGATTGCCATAATCGGGCCGTTGATCAGGGGATTCATCAATCCGGTCAGCAACATTGCTGCAATGGCGATCCAGAAAGTACTCGGCGGCGTGACACCCAAGAGCAAGACGCCTATCCCCATCCCAATAAGCCCCAACAAGCTGGTGAAAATGCGTCGTTGGAACCCGCCCCACACGCCCAAGAAAAGGCCACCCAGCACAACCCCAATACCAAATGCGGCTTCAAGCCAGCCTAAATGTAGGGCTTCTCCTTGAAAATGCTGCGTGACCAGCAAGGGGAGTAGCGCGAAAGCAGGGTTCAGGATGAAGTTGAGGCCGGCTGCCATCACCATCAACAACAGCAGGCCGGGCCAGCGCCAAACATATTGAAACCCCTGCCGCATATCAGCCCAAACCGACGATTTCTGCCCAGTCTCTTCTGTCGCGGTTGCGAGTTGTGGTGGCTGCGGGATGAAGATGAAGAGCAGGGGGACAACGGCAAAGAGCGCCGTGCCCACATCGAGACCCATAATGCCGTGCATCGGTAGAATTGCCAGCGATAGAGCACCCAGAGGCGGGGCAACGACGGTTAGTGCGCCTTGCATCGCCTGGTTAAGTCCCGCCACGCGAGCCAGGTGTTTCTTGGGGACCATCAAAGATGTGGAAGCCTGCATTGCCGGCCAATGGAAGGTTTCGCCCACCGCGCGAGTGAACATCAGCAGGTAGATGTGCCAGATTTGTACGGCGTCATTCCAAAACAGGTATCCCAAAATCAGTGCAGCCAGGGCTAGCAGACTGTCGGCAGTGAACATGACCTTACGTCGGTTCAGGCGATCCACATAAGCCCCGGCCAACGGTCCTAATACCACCTGGGGTAGCATCGCCATCAGCGTTGCCGTGGCTAAAACCGTTGCCGAGCCAGTCCGCTCGGTTAGCCACCAGACCAGGGCAAATTGGGCCACGCGAGTGCCTGCCATTGATAACGCCTGCCCCGTCCAGATGATGAAGAATGGGGTCATGGAACGAATTTGTTTTTGATCCGCGTTTTTCATTTTTCGGTTGTCTCATAAAATTAATGTTGTAGATGAAATATTACATATATAGTAGCATACAATATCAAGAATGTCAATATTAATATTGAAAATTCTTATATATGCCTTGATAATATTTTCTGTGCGCGTGAGTATTTACCGGCAGTATTTTGGGACAACCGGAACAAGCTGCTTTGGGGGCGATAACAGGGGAATGAATGGATTCTATTATTCACTTCGTTTGCGGGAACCAGACGCCGCGAAAGGGGGAATATCGACTGGCTATGGGGGTGAATTTTAGGGGGGACATTGAAGTAGGGGCGGCGTTTTTTTTCTCCGCTTTGGTAATTTTAAGGCCGTGAAAGTTGGTCGCGCAGAAAGTTTCGCGTTTGCCGGTAGTAAAAAATATTGGTGTGATGCACGCCTGTTACATTCAATGAAATGGCTCCCGGAGGCGTTTTCATCTGTTGACCGGGATTATACACCAGCAAATTTTCGGCGGGGAGCCAGGGAACCGTTTCTGTGCTGGTCAGGCCAACCGGGGTGTCAACGGCCCACACGTGTGCTGTATCAACCACCAAGTCGTTAAACGAAGTTACCAAACTGTCGGTGGCAGCATCGACAATTTTGGCAGACGTTGCTTTGAATAAATTTTTCAGGGTGATTTCCTCCGGGCGTGGCTCATAATTGGCGGCTACGCCAGCGTAAATTACATTTGAAGCCGGCCCATTTCCCCGTTGCAACATGCCCAGGAAGTCGTCAGGTCCCATAGCCCGCGGATTTTGCGCCTGCACTCCGGGAATGTGCGCCGCCACGGTTTTGGCCCGCTGCTCTAACTTTTGTTGGTTGATGACCAGACGTGCCAGCAGGCTGCTTAAGCGACCATAGATGCCGAATTTGTCCAGGTGGAGCACATTCACCAAGTTGTCGGCAGCGTGCCCCCAGTTTGTGGGGTCTGCCAATGTTGCACCACTGTTGGGGGTGGAAACAAATACCACCCGATTCGCTACCCGGTGGTGACGTTCTAATTCTATCATCGCTCGCGCCACCAGCCCGCCCCGGCTGTGAGCCACAATGTCCAACCGACGACGTGCCTGACGCAGGTTTCCGTCTAGCAAATCCCACAGGTTTCTGGCGTTGTCCAGCGGTGATTTGGATAGTGTCCAGTGATCAAACGCAATGACACCCCGGTAATATCGCGTGGCCCAGCGCAGAAAATCTTTCCCCAACCCTGCAATCGGCGCGGCGGTACTGCTGAATGTGCCGTGCAAAATCAATAGCACTCTATCCGTTTCGGCGTTGGTGTTGCCGTCAAACCACCACCACGCGCCGGGTTCCAGTGGTGTGCGCGAGCCATCGGCCTGTAGCAGCCACAATGTTTCTTTGGGAACAACGTCGCGGTCGTATTGGGCCACCAATTTTTCAATTAAGCTGCCCTCTTCCCGGTGAAATAGCCAGCGCCCAAGGATACGTGCATAATCTTTCGCGCCGCGCGCCAGCCCCAACTGCCGGCGTGTGTCGGGCGCGGTGGAAAGCGCCGCCACTGCCGAACCGGCCAGTAAAACGCGCTGTCTGGTTTTGTGATTGATGGTCTGCCAGTGACGGATTCCGTTCACTTCTACCAGTTCAAGCAATTGCTGACCGGCAGGTATTGTGGTTGTGCCGCGGACGGCATCGGCGGGCAAGGGAGCCATTCCCGGCCCGGCCACCAGCGCCAGGGTGTCTTCCACCGGCGCTTGCACAGGGTGTACGGGACGCTGAATACGAATGCGATGCGGTTTACTGGCTCTATCAGGCATGGCTCTGGGAATGGCATTTGACGCCAGATGGTGTGGTGTCCACAGCGATTCTAGCAGGCGAGCGCTGGGATCGCCGTACAATGCAAAACTGGCCCACCCCAACCCAATTTGCGTTGGCAGTGGCGAAACGTCGCGGGGAGGGGCGTTCCCGTTGCCCAGGGCCACCCGCCTGGCCTCAAGCCGAGCGTATCGCAGGGCCTCACCCAAGCTGGCGTGTTCCAGCAGCAAAGCGTAATAGAAATCGGTTGCCATTTGAGCCGCCATAGTATCGTTTACGGGCCACAGCGGCCCAATGTAGGCCGCCACACCCTGATTAATAAACGCCGTTGCCAGCCCAAACACATCACCCTGGTAGCGATTGGTGCGCCTGCCGGAATCCATTGCCGATTCGCAGGCGTTGGCGAACACCAACCACGGCGGCGAATCAACACGGGCCAGTGTGTTGCGAATTTCTTGTGCCCACAGTGGCCCATCGCTGAGCAACCAGGCACTTTGCTCTGGATGGTCTGGGTCAAAAAGTGCATGTCCTGCAAAATGGATAATATCGTAATGTCCGTTGCGTAGCAGGTCTCTAAATTCCAGTTTGGTGAGTTTTCGATGAATGCGAGTATCAGCGTTGCGGGAAAAGCTGATGGTGCTGCCGAAAATCTGAGCCAACTGTTCGAACGTTTGCGCTACTTGTTCGGCCTCTTCTTGTGCGCCGGGGAGCTGCACCCATCGCTGGCCTGTTGCGGCTGCCTGCGCCAAATATTCCGGCGTGAACAGGGGGTCGCCAATAATCAACGCGCGAATACTGCCTCTGAGTCGGGGGGGAATGGGTTTGGCAAGGCCTACTTCCATAAAAACTTGCCGTCCCAGGGCATAACGTTCGCACAATAGACCGTAGCCGTCGTGTAGCAATTCCCACGGATAACGCATCAGTTGGCGCGGAAGTTGTATTTGTAAATGGGGAACATTGCTGACCGTGCCCAGCCAGGCCAGCTGCCGGTATTCATTATTCAATGCATCGGCTAAGTTTTGAATGATGTCTTCGCCCAGGGTACGCCCCAGTGATTCCAAAAAATGAAGGTGTTCTGACGTAGCCCAGCCACGTTGCAAAAGTTGTTCCAAGTTGGTGAGTGCGGCGTCGATGGTTTGGGGATTAACGCGGCTGTTTTGCTCCAGCACAGTTGCTCCAATTTCGTGCGATTCCAGATGCAAGCGGTATTGTGTAGCTGCGATGCCCTCGGCCGCTGCATTTTCGCCGTCGCCGGTTTTGCTGTGTGGCTCCAGCGATAGTGTGAGACGGGCCGGACTCGCCAGGGCGCGGAACTGCTGCCTGAAGCCCACCATTACAGAGTCTGGCCCAATTAAACGTCGCAGCAGATCTTCTCTGGCTGCGCCGCCGGCAGTGGTTAACATTGAGCTTGCCAGCCGCCACAGGGCGCGGGGATGGCGCGCAATCAGGTTAATTGCGCCAAGAAGGGCTATCCAGTGGGTTTGCTGGTTGAAAGCCAGACTGAGATAGGGGGTTTCGGTGAGCCGGTCCAAATTGGTAGGCAGGTAAATAGAAACCCCGTGTCTGTTTGTGCTAGGGGTGGTGTGAGCCAGAATGAAGCGGTCGAGTCCCGGTTCCAGCAGCGCCAGGGCGCGGTCTGCCAGTTCGGCCAGATTGGCGGCTCGCTGCTGCTGGCTTTTAATGATCTGAAAGTCATTTGCTGTCCAGGAGGGCAGTTCATTCAGATAAGCGGTGATGGCACGTTCCAGGGTTTGGGGGTCGGCGTGGGGTGTGCCCACTGCCTGCCGCAGGTCGGCGCGCTGGTCGGGGGGAAGTTTCTCGAGCTTTTTGGCGTACCACTGGGGAATGGCTTGTTCGGCGGCGGTGTTCAAGGCGCGGCGAAATTGCGCCAGCCACGTGTTCAGGTCAACATTGGTTGGTGTGGGTTCGCCTGCGGCGGGTAGAAAATTGAACAAAGTTTGGGAGGTTTCGTCCCACACCACTTTCCAGATAATATCATCCCCCAATGATTGGAGGAGGGCCATCGTCAGCGTGTCAAATGCGCGGGTGATGTTGTCCAGTTGCTTTAGATTTAAAGCGGATAGGTTCGGTGCGTGTTCCACGGTTAACGCAGCAAGTTGAGCCGCCGACGTTATGGCCCCGGTTGCTGCATCGTGTTGAAGTTGCTGTTGCCAGGCAGGGAGCAAAACAGAAAGACGTATGTTGGGCGTTGGCTCATTGGCTTGTGGCCCCACAAGCAGATGCGTTACATCTGCCAGTTGATATGCTGTTTCAATGAACTGGCTGGTTGGGCGGGTAAATGCCAGAAGGTCAAGTTGCGTGTGTCCGTGTCTGGCAGTAGACAGCACTTGCGCGAGAACCTGGTGCAGGTATAACAGGTCAATATTGGAATCGACGGAGTGCCCAACAAGTTTTGAGGCCGGATGCTGAAAGTTGGCAATCCCTGCGTTGACAAAAATAACGGCGACGTGTGCGGCGGGGCAGGCTTCCAGGCCCCATTGCAAAAAGTCGGCCAGCATTATTGGGTCACTGGGGTGAGTGGCGGTAATTTTTTGCACGGGGGGGGGCGGCAGGTGCAATTTTCGCTGTGACAGCAAGTACCGTTCAGCGTGGCCGGAGTGGTTCTGCTGGATGGCGATTGCCATTTGCGGTGAGGCACCGATATGCACAATATCTTGCAGAGATGGACTGCTATCGGACAGGTAAAATAATACAGCCCAACGTTTTGACGCGGCTTGCGATCCCATAGTGCCTTCCTCGAAAATAGTCGTCAGTCATCAGCTTTCAGCGGTCAGTTTTACTGCTGATAGCCAACCGCTGACGGCCGAAAGCTAAATTTCATCCGCTGTGGTGTGCCGTAGGCTCATATTGCTTCCTTTATAAATAGCACACTGCCTGCATAGCTGCAAATAATGATTGATGCTCCGCTTTGACACAAAGACAATTGTCCAGTAATGTGACTGCTCCCAACCCAGCTGTGCCCCAGATGGGGTAACAGGCGTTGAGTTTCTATATGATCTTCCGGTCAAGACTCGCTAGCCTATAAGTCAAACTATTTAGCTTGAATTGTACCATAAAGGAGCGTATCGCACAAGACAGATGTTCTACGATTGTCGCCCTGCCGGACACCCCGCCTGTACCCCGCCTGCGCCCCGAATGGGGTAAATAGGGTAGAAGTTGTTGCGTTTTTCGCGGAGATTTTGTAAATTTGTGAGAGCGGGGGAGGACCTGGCCTACACGCTGGTAACAACCCGTTCCGGTAGAATTTTGTAGATTACGCGCACTTCATTAGACACGCGGTAAGGGTAGGTATCTTGCCCTAAATATTTTTTGCTCAAGCTGTCGATGTGTGCGTCGGCGTCGGTGGTGGAGATTTCCGCAACGCGCCCGCGAACTTCAACCCAGAAGAAAGGATTATTGGGATCAACCACAAGGATAGTGGCAAACTTTCGCCGCTTCATGTTTTTGTCTTTTTGCCGCCCCTGCGCTGAATTGACCCGCACAAACGTGCCGTCATAATCGCACCACACCGGGTTTACCTGCGGACGACCATCTGGCATTACGGTCGCCAGGACGGCAACGATGGGTCGCTCGAACAAAACTTTATGACTATCTGGAATCTGAACACTCATTTTGCACCTCTATTTTGGGAACACTAGCTATTTTTGATCTGATGAAACAAATTATTAGACGACATCCATTTGAAAAACCTTACGCGTTGGGGAATGGTGTTTTTTTGAATTCGCTTGTTTGGGGAGTACATATTTGAAACGAACCACCATTACCTTAAGTTTTCGCTGGCTAATGTTGGGTGTTGTGCTGCTGACGTTTGCGTTGCGTGTGTATCAGCTTGATGCGCAAAGCTTGCGCGGCGATGAAGCCATCAGTGCCACGTATGCCAACCTGCCGGTGACGGAAATGCTGTCCATCAGCCGTACTGCCGAGCCGCACCCTCCGTTATTCTACCTGATTTTGGGAGTGTGGGAAAAGGCTGCAGGAACGGGTGAATTTGCGGTGCGCTTTTGGGCACTGTTGGCGGGCGTGCTGGCAGTACCAAGCTTATATGCGCTGGCGCGACAAGCAGCAGGGCGTTCGGTGGGGTTGCTGGCAGCGTTGCTGCTGACGGTGAACAGCTTCCACATCTGGCACTCGCAGGATGCACGCAGCTATCCCTGGCTGGTGCTGCTGGGGATCTGGAGTTCTGCGTTGGTGTGGGTGGCGTTGCGGCGCGGCGGCTGGCGCTGGTGGACCGGCTACACTGTTAGTGTGGCAGTGTTGTTTTATTTGCACTACTACGCCCTGTTTCTGGTGGCGTTCCACGCCCTGTATGGCGGCTGGCTGCTGTGGCGACGGGAAATCTCGGCGCGGACACTGCTGTACTGGGGCGTGGCGCTGGCGACGGCGCTGGCGGCCCTGTTGCCGTGGCTCGGCGCAAGCTGGCAGTATGTGGCGCACTATACCGGCAATTTCACCCCCGCTTCGCCGCTGGCGGTGCTGTGGCGGGGACTGCTGGCTTTCGGCGGGGGGCTGGTGACCGACCCGCCCCATTTTTCGGCGTGGCTGGCGGTGGGTGCAACGTTGGCGCTGTTGGGTGCAATTGGCAACTGGCAGCGACAGCGTAATGCGGTGGTCTTTTTCGGCCTGTACGTTGCACTGACCTTTACGGGGATTGCCCTGCTTTCGTTGCGCGGACTGGCTTTCACAGAGCGGTATTTGCTCGGTGCGCTGCCGGGCTATTTGGCGTTGGCAGCGATGGGTGGCATGTGGCTGTGGCGACGCCCTCGCTGGGGGAAAAGGGTGTTCATCCTGCTGCTGGGCATTTTTTTGTGGCAGAACGGGACGGCACTCAACCGCTACTGGTTCGATCCGGCGCTGGCGAAAGCCCCCCAATGGCGACAGGCGTTTGCATACGTGGCACGCCATCAGCACCCTGGCGATATTCTACTGTACGATTTCCCGGAAGCGTCCATTACCTACTATCTGGACACCAACGCCGCCGCCGATTTCCCGCCGTATTTTTTGATGCCCGCCCAGCCGAACCCTTCCCCGGCAGAGGTTGATCGGCAGATGACTGATCTGCTGGCCGGGTATCAGCGGGTGTGGTTTGTGCCGGTGAATATCGGCGGGTGGGACAATGCGCAACTGGTGGAAACGTGGCTCACGCGGCACGGCGACCGACTCGACCGCACCGACTTCCATTGGGTGCAGGCTGACCTGTATCTCACCCCCGCCACCATCGAGACAGCGATGATTCATCAACCGGTGCAGTTTGAAAATGGCCTTGCATTGCGAGGTTTTCGTGTAACCGATAAAATATCACCACACCTCAACCTTGCAGCGCAGCCGCTCGATTTGCGACTCTACTGGACAACCGCAGCGCCCACCACCGCACCGCTGACTGTTTTTGTGCAGTTGATTGGCCCCGGCGGCCTCCGGCGGGGGGGACAGGACCATCAGCCAGTGCAGGGGAGCTACCCCACCACCGACTGGCACCCCGGCGAGCGCCTCACCGACCGCTACACCGTTTTGCTGGAGCCGGGTGCACCGCCGGGCGAGTATCAGGTGTGGGTGGGGCTGTACAACCCCCAAACCGGCGAACGTGTCTCGGTGGTGGATGGGGGCGGCAATCCCATTGCCGACCACGCCGTGTTGGATGTGTCGGCGGTGGTGGAGTGATGAAAAGTTGCACATTGCGCCACCGGGCGATAAGATTAATGAATGACGAACACGACGTGATGCGTAATAATTTTTCAATCTTGCAACCTGAAACCCACATCCGAGGTCTTCCAATGAAGAAATACCTGCTTATTTTATTCATTCTCCTGGCGACACTTCCCGCTTGCCAGCGTGAAACCCCCGTCCCCCCCACCGAAACTCCAACCACCGCGCCAGTAATTTCGGTAACCGACACCCCTGCGCCGACCAACACGCCTCCCTCAACGCCGGAACTTGTGGGCAATACCCCGCTGGTTATCAGTCAGGTGATGGCGGGCAATTACGATTTTGTGGAACTTTACAACGCCACCCCCGACGCCCTCAACTTGCAGGGCTATCGACTGGTGTATCAGTTGGGAACCACGCAAAAAGATTTGCCCATCTACACCTTTGAGGGTGATTTCTGGCTACCGGGCTACCATCACGCCTTGCTGGTGCGCGATGGCGATGATCTCGGCGTGCGCGCCGACGCCATTTTTACCCAGCAGCTGAACATCAAAACCGGCGGCATCGGTTTGTACGCCCCCGATGGCTCGCTGGTGGATGCGCTGGCGTGGGGCAAAGCGCCCGCCGCCTTCACCGAGGGCACGGCGCTGGATGCCATGCCGAAAGATGCCGCCTTTGAGCGGCTGCCCGGCGGGGATGGCGGCAATTTCACCGATACCGATGACAACACTGCCGATTTCACCGTCGCCGTGCCGAAGCCCCACAACACCCTCGACGCCGCGCTGCCCTTGCCTGCTGCTCGACTCGATGTGGCGCTCGATGCCCCGTCGGCAGTGGAGCCGGGCCAGTCGTTCACCTACCAACTCACAGCGAAAAACCTCACCAGGCACGATTTGTCCGCTGTGCAGATGACCTTGCCCCTGCCCGCCGACGTGATCATTCAGCAAATTTCAGATAACGGCGCGGCGGTAGACAACGAAATCACGTGGATGGTGGACGCGCTGGCGGCGGGCGAAGGCCTCACCCGTTCCGTCACCGTGCAAGCCCCGTGGACAATCACCTCTTTCCGCATCGATCATTATCAGGTTTCCAGCCCCGACCTGCCCCGCCCGGCGCTCGGCATCGCTGCCATCACCGATGTGGCTGGCGGCGTGGTTCCCATCGGCGTGGCGCGCACGCTGCCCGCCGGGACCCGCATCACCGTGGAAGGGGCAGCCGTGATGTACACCGGTGGCTATTACGCCGGCGGTGGCAATACCAAATTCTACATTGAAGATGAAACCGGCGGCATTCAGGTGCAGGTTTTCGGCGACAGCGGCCCACTGCCGGAGGTGAAATTGGGCGACCGGGTGCGCGTCAGCGGCGAGATTACGGTCTACCGCGATTCTATCGAAATTATCCCCGCTACCCTGCCAGATGACGTAGAATTTATCGGCGCGGAACCACCGCTATCGCCCAAATCGGTGGCCATTGCCAATGTGAAAAATCCTGAATTGGCGGGACAATACATTTCCGTCACCGGAAAAGCAACCCGCAGCGAAGAATTTACCTACAGTTACGAAATTGACCTGATGGATGACCAGGGCAACACGTTGCTGTTGTACGTGGACAAGCTCACCAATCTCACCACCGGTGAGGTGGATGTGGGCAATCAATACACCGCTGCCGGGGTGTTGGAATATTATCAGGGCAAATGGCAGCTCAAGCCGCGCGTGGCCCAAGACTTGCAGGAAGTTTATCCGCCTATTTTGCGCGTGGAACTGACCGCGCCCAACCGCATCAAACCGGGCGAAACATTGGAATACGCGCTGACCGCCTTCAACCACACCGCCGCCGCCCTGACCCACGTGACCCTCTCCAGCCCCATCCCCGCCGAACTGAGTGAAATTTTCGACGGCGGCTATCAAGATGGCGAAGTCATCAAATGGGATATTCCTAGCCTCCCCGCAGGCGACCATTTCACCGCTCATTTTTCGGTCATCGCCCCCACCGCTACCGGCCAGATTGTGAATGATGGCTATCAGGCAACAGCGCTGGAAATTGCAACCCCCGCCACCGGACCTGCTTTCCGCACTTTCATCGGCGATGCCGTACCCATCTGGGCAATTCAGGGTGCTGGATTCAAATCCCCCTACGCCAACAGCGAAGTGCAGACCGAAGGCGTAGTCACCGCCGTGTTTGACCCGCAACAAATTCCTGGCTTTTTCATCCAGGAAATCGCCACCGATGACGATCCCGCCACCTCGGAAGGGTTATTCGTGAGGGATGAAACGGGCACGGCAAAGGTGGCTGTGGGCGATTTGGTGCGCGTTTCCGGCACAGTGAAGGAAAAATCGGGCCAGACACAGCTCAAACTGTCGGCGGTGACAATACTGTCCGGCAATAATCCATTGCCCGCGCCGGCATCGCTGCTGCCGCCACAGGATGACGCCGCTGCCGCAGCGTACTTTGAAGCACGGGAAGGGATGCTGGTCAGCGTGGATGAGGCGCTGGCGGTCAGCCCCATCTCTAAATACGGTGAAACCAGTGTGGTGCTGCCTGCGGCCGGTGTGCAGCGGGTGTACAAAAATCAGCCGCACGGCGAGTTGATTGTGATTGATGAAGATAGCTGGAGCGCTCGCTACGATGATGCTACAGACCTGCCTTTTCGTGTCACCACCGGCGACCGCCTTTTTGGAGTGGAAGGGCCATTGGCGTTTACCTTTGGGCAATACAAAATTGAACCGCTAACGCCGCCGACCGTCACCCCCGGCACGCTGGAACGCCATCCCACTCTGCCGGAAGTTGGCGCAGACGGATTCAGTATCGCCACTTATAATGTGGAAAACTACTTTGACAATAAAGACCCCAATCCCAGCGACCCGCCACGTCCCAGCCGCAGCGAGTATCTGCACAAGGCGCTGAAAATCGCCAACAGTATCGCCGCGATGGGCTATCCCACCATTGTGGGATTTGAGGAGGTGGAGAATATCGAGGTACTGCAAAAAGTGGCGGCGCAGGAACCGCTGAAAGGGTACAACTATCAAGCGGTACTCATCGAAGGGCGCGATAGCCGGGGAATTGATGTGGGCTATCTGGTGCGCGGCGACCGGGTGACGGTGGAAGATGCCGCATTGCGGCTGGACGATGAAGGCCTGTTCACCCGTGGACCGCTGCTGCTGAAAACCACCATCGCCACCACTGGCGGGGACGTGCCCCTGTACACCATCGCCAACCACTTTGTTTCAATGGGGGGCGGATTTGAAACCACCGAATCGCGCCGGGTGCAGCAGGCAAAATGGAATGTGCGCATCGCGCAGGAAATTCTGGCGAAAGACCCCAGCGCACTCATCGCCGTTTTGGGCGACCTGAACACTTTTTTCAACACACCCTCCATCCAGGTGTTCCGCGACGCGGGGTTTGTCCACGTGTTCGACACCATCCCACCGGAAGCCCGCTACACCTACATATTCCAGGGCGAATCAGAAACGCTGGATCACATCCTGGTCACACCATCGCTGGCAGAACGGATCGCTGCGGTGCATGTGCTGCACATCAACGCCGATTTTCCCCCCGCCAACCCCAAAGACGACAGTCCCACGCGCACATCTGACCACGACCCGGTAGTCGTGTGGTTTAAATGATATGAAGCTCGAAACGACTGCCCCGCCCCAAACTGATATTGAATTTGTGGTGATGGATGAAACTGAATTAGAGCATCCGTACCGGGTTATTATCCACAACGATGACGTGACGCCCTTTGATTTCGTCATCGCCGTGCTGGTGCATTTTTTTGAGCTGGATGCGCGCCGTGCTGCCGACATCACTGTTGCGGCGCACATCAGTGGGCAGGCGCTGGTGACAGTATTGCCGTATGAGGAGGCGCATCAGCGGGTGTATGCGGCGCAATCGGCAGCAAGAGATTACGGCTACCCACTTTCTTTCACCCTGGAACCGGAATAGGAGCAGCTTTAGGGCAATCGCATCCTGATTTTTTGAAGCAAGATTTGTAGTTTATCCAGTCAATTTGTGGGGACAGAGTAATGCTCTGTCCCTACACGGATGAGATTTTAACAAAACACGGATTTTTACCGTGG
>CAYPUV010000066.1:0-16951 GCA_964413895.1 uncultured Anaerolineaceae bacterium | reverse complement strand
AATCGCTGTCGGCGGAGGGGAAGCCCCAGGCGCGGCTGCCGGATTCGCAGGCGTAGAGTATTTTCACCCCGTATTCGGTTTCAAGTGAGGCAAGTTCTTGTTGAATAACGGTGTGTATGGGCAACATCGAGTTCATAATCCATTTGCAGCCGAAAATTGTATCCGATATTACGTGCCTGCCGGTGGCGCGGCCACAAAATCTTCCAGAATGATGACGTCTATCTCCGGCGTCAACCGCTTTAAGCGTTTGTCATTGGTGACCCACAGACTTGCCCCATTGACCAACGCCGTTGCGGCGTGCAGGGCATCCGCCGGACGGATAGTGTGGGTGGCTTGCAACTGAGCTGCTTTCCGCGCCACATCCCGTGTAACATCTGCCACCGTCAAGTTCGGGAAGTGCGCCAATAGAGCTTCATATTCCCGGGCGACATCCGAGCGACTGGCGCGCCACGAGTGTACCGTGACTTCCATAATCGTTACCGTTGATGTAATGCCGCTGCATTTTCCTTGCTCGATGCTGCTTAAAATTATTTCGGTTAACGGCAGGTACTTCAGATTGGCTTCGAAATGGTAGATAAAGATGGCGCTATCCAGGCCTATGCGCCGGTGTGCAATCAAGGTCTGCAGTAGACTTACCATTCTGCGCGTTCTTTCTCCAGATACGCATTGGGGTCTGTCTCTTGCCAGATATTTTTATGAAGTCCAGCCATATGTTCCGTGTAATTTTCCGGTTGCGGCATCAAGATAATCAAGCCATCCTGAATATCAACCAGCAATCGATCCCCGGCTTGAATATTGAGCTGTTTTCTGGCGATACTGGGTAATGCAATTTGATAGCGGCTGCTGACCTTTACTGAGGTTTGGGATTTCATCGTTCTCTCTTACAAAGCAAAATGCGCTTTTTGCATGGTATTTTAGTGATTCCGGCGGCAATTACCAAATGATTGTAATGTTTTCTGAAACACCGCCTGGGGCGATGAAGATCGCGTGCGGCGCTCATCACCGAGGAGATACCGGCGCGTGTCGCCGCGGACACGGCGTACCAAAACGCCAAGAAAAACTCCGACAAACAGAACGCCCGCATCGAACACGATAAAGCGTTGGGCAGGGTAATGACGGCGCTCATCAATGATGACGTGGAACTGTTCAAACAGTTTATGGACAACACCGCGTTTCGGCGGTGACTGGCAGATACCGTCTTCTCGCTGACGTACGGGGCGGTGTGAGATATAACAACCGGCAATCACGTGGATTGCAAAAGGTCCATTTTATAACGCTGCCATTTTTTGTTTTAAACGCGATTGATTTTGCTCAGAAACATTATAAAGTACAGATTCTCCGACGAAAAAGAGGGATTTAACGCCGTACAATGCATCTTGGGCGACAAGTTCAAATACTTTTATGACGGACAAATGTTCCATAGAATTTTATGAAGCACCTTTACAGATATAATGATGTATGATAGCATTGGGTTAGATAAAGATATTATGGCGGGTCTTTCCGCTCAATAAGGCGTTGAACGAAGCGCTTCGCGCAGGGGCAGAAAAGCGAAGCGGTCGTGATGACGCGGCGGCTGGTATCGCCGGTACGGCACAAGCCACCGTAACTGTGTAGCGATAGTATCCAATTCAAGCGGTCAGCTCGGTATTGAGGTCGTTGCGTCTGTGCCGCGCCGCATGAATCCTTTTTTCGTTTTTCGTTGGGCGGCTTGAGATACAAGAAAGGAGAGCTTGGAAAATGATAAAAGAAAATCTCTTTCCAGAGATAATTACAAACCTACCTGAAGCAGATATCCCTATCGAAGGGATACAGTCATATCTTTTTCAAGGTAAAAATCAACAATTCATCTTTATGAGTTTTGAAAATGATGTGGAAGTTCCAGAACATTCTCACGAAGCGCAATGGGGTGTTGTTTTAGATGGAGAAATTGAGTTAACCATAGATGGCAAGAAGCACATTTTTACAAAAGGGGACACATATTTTATTCCTAAAGATGTTAAGCACAGTGCGAGAATCAGAAAAGGTTATAAGGATTTAACGCTGTTTAACCAAAAGGATAGGTACAAAATAAAGTAAAATCGTTCGAACAGCATATAATCTCCGGTTGGCGAGCATACGGCTTAGGCTGAAAGTATCCAACAAATGAGAATATGATTAATGCCTTGCAAGCCAAAGTTGGCCACCGCCTGACTGCTCTTATTGAGAAATTACTCGATGCCTTACTGGGTCGTAGGCAGTTTCTTTAGTTTTGGCGTCACGCGAAGCAGTTTCCCACAAATGCCATTCTGGCTTCGCACCCGTGTCTGCAAAGGCGGCTGAGACAAGAAACCTTGATTGGCATTTATTGGTATACACTTTACGAAACCTGTTGTCATGGGATTTGTTAGTAGGAGACTATGCTAGTTTACGCCATACACAACCTGACGAAAGTCTATAATAATCAGAGCCAGCTTGCCAATAATCAGATCAATCTTGATATTCATGCAGGCGAAATTTTTGGATTGTTGGGAGCCAACGGGGCAGGCAAAAGCACTTTAGTGCGTCAAATGGTTAATTTGCTACGTCCTACGAGCGGCTACATTACCCTATATAATCAACCGGTGGAACAACTCAAAGAGAAAATCGCCCTGGCTGTAGGCTACATGCCACAAGATACACACGCCCTCAACACATTAACTATTGGTGAAGCACTGTATTTTACTTCCCGTTTACGGGGATTGAACCGAAATGATGCTTATCAAGAGCGTGATCGTTTGTTAGATTTGTGGCGGCTTGGCGATTTACAACATAAACGGAGCGACCTCTTATCGGGCGGACAGCGTCGCTTGCTACATCTGGCAGTGGCAATGGCTGGTAACCCCCCTGTTCTCATCCTCGACGAGCCAACCAACGATCTTGACCCATCTCGGCGCAAATTAGTTTGGGATGTGTTGCAGCAATTGAATGAAAATGTTGGCACGACCATTATTTTTATCACGCACGATGCCATCGAAGCAGAAAAAGTGATTCAGCGGGTAGGCATTATGCGGCGCGGGGAATTGGTGGCGGTGGGACGACCCCGTGATTTAAAAAAACAGGTCGATCATCAGCTTCGACTCGATTTGTTTTTTAGTGGAAAGCAGTTGCCGGCATTACCGGCACACATAACCCCACAACCTTTTACCAATGGTCATTGGCGAGTATTGCTAGAAAAAGAAGATGTAGCCGCAGTCATGGGCAGCCTGGATTTGAATGCATTGGATGATTTTCGTTTATATTCAGCTACCTTGGAGGATTTGTATTTACATTATGCTGATAAAAAATAACAAGGTGAAGGAGTGAAAAAAGATGTTGTGAACCACAAGCCGCTTCCTTTCTTGGAGCAGACGTATAATTTGTGGCTCATCGAAATGAGCAATTGGCGTTGGTCATGGCGGAGGACGGCGGTGGTAGGGACACTAGCTCCTTTATTAAGTGTGTTGGCGTTAGGCGGCTGAAATTATAGAGTCTCAAAAGGTGATGTATGAAAAAAATATTTGCAAAAAAACGTGATGAGTGGCGTTCATGGCTGGAAAAAAACCACAAAGCCGAAACGGAAATCTGGCTGGTTTATTACAAAAAAGGCATAAGCAAACCCAGCATTGCTTACACTGACTCAGTGGAAGAAGCAATCTGTTTTGGTTGGATAGATGGCCTAAAGAAGAAGATAGACGACGAAACGTACGCACATAGATTCACGCCACGCAAGAAAAGCAGTAAGTGGTCGCCGCTCAATATACAGTATGCTAAAAAGATGATAGAAGAAGGAAAGATGGCAGAAGCAGGATTGGAAGCATTCAACCAAAGAGAGAATTATGACAAAGAAATCCTGAAGGTGAAAGCTGCAAAGGAAATTCCGCTCACTCCTGAAATAGAAAAAGCGTTAAAGGAAAATAGAACGGTCTGGGAAAATTTCAATAACCTTGCACCCAGTTACAAGAAACAATATGTCGGGTGGTTGGTTTCTGCAAAAAGGGATGAAACCCGAGAACGGCGGCTAAAAGAAGCAATTAGGCTTTTAGAAAAAAACCAGAAACTGGGGATGAAATAAGAATGCTTTCAATAAATCAAGGTCTCATTTATTTCATGCGCGCCTAACAAATGTTGCAGTGGAGTACGAGATCGGGGCTCATTCGGCTGACAAGGTTATGATTGATCTTCCCCTTTTTACGGGATTGTACGCAACATCGCGACAATCTTGTTCATTCCACGGTTTAACATCGTTATACCGAATCTCCCAGAACGGGAGCTCTTTTCTAATTCTTCCGAGCAATAATCTTCCCCACGGCGATGAGTGACGACATCAGGGTGTGTGCGCCGTGGGTTTCAAGGTCTGCGGCGAGCTTTGCCAGCCCGGCTTCGTAGGTGGCATCGTCGAGGTCGCGGAAAAGATGCGACGCCTCCCGCCGGCGAGCCATCGTTAGTGCGATGGCGTAAGTGACCGCCTGATAGTAGGTTTTACTGTTCCATAAAAATACCTCCGGTCATTGCGGGAGCGGGGGAACAGGCAAGAGACAACGCCCCGTCGTTGTGTGGCGGTGGATCCGTTGCAGGAACTGGAACGCCTCGGGGTTTAGCGGCCATGGGGACGGCGTGACATATGTCGCCCCGTTTTTTTGAGGAGAGACGGCAATGCACATCTATTTTTCACACGGCAAAGAGAGTGGACCGTGGGGCACGAAAATCCGGCGACTGGCGGCGGTGGCACAGCGAGCGGGCTGGCAGGTGACGAGCCCCGACTACACCGCCACCCACAACCCCGACGTGCGGGTGCAGCTGCTGCTGGATGCACAACCGAGCGGCGAGCCGCTGGTGCTGGTCGGGTCGAGTATGGGCGGCTATGTCTCGGCGGTGGCGGCGCAAACATTGACTCCCGCCGGGCTGTTTTTGCTGGCGCCGGCGATTGGTTTGCCGGGCTATGCCGTGCAGACCCCCGCCCCCCACGCAGGCGTGCTGGAGATTGTCCATGGCTGGGGGGATGATGTTGTCCCACCGGCAAACGTCCTGCAATTTGCGCGGGAGCGACGGGCAACGCTGCACCTGCTCGATGACGGGCATCGGCTGGTGAATGTTCTGCCGCAAATTGAGACGCTCTTCGCCGCGTTTTTGGCGCGAGTGGAAGGGGGTGCGAAGGAGTAACCTCAAGCATGTTGTTTCAGAAAAACGTAGACAATTTGCGCCCGGCTCCAATCAGGCTTAACAACGTGTCCACTTTTTCGGAGGATAGACAAAATATCATATGCAAAGAACAGCATTTGTTTGATTGGGGGTTTCATTGGTAGAATCAAGCAGTACCGGCGTGTTTTCTCACACTTTGATAAATTGGCAAAACGTTATCTTGGTTTTTTCAGTTTTGTCAGCGTTCTTATCGGGTTGAAACAAAACGCCACTATGGCTTAAAATCTGTCACAATATTGAAAGAAGGAAGGAACGTTATGAAACCCGGCGTGAAAATTTGGCGAGATGAACAGGGTGTGCCACATGTACAAGCAGATACAGTTGCGGATATGTTTTGGGGACAGGGGTATGTGCATGCAACGGATCGCGGGCTGCAAATGTTGCTGATGCGCATTTTAGGGCAGGGACGCGCTTCGGAACTGTTAGATAACAGTGATGGAACATTGCAAATAGATATTTTTTTCCGGCGTATGAATTGGAGCGGCCGGATACAAGCGCAAATGGATGCATTACCGGAGGAAATACAACTGTATCTAACGGCCTATTGTGAGGGCGCCAATGCCGCTTTTGCCCGCAAAGCGCCGTGGGAGCTGAAGTTGTTGGGATACCGTCCCGAACCGTGGCGCAGCGAAGACAGCATTATGATATCGCGTATGGTCGGGTATCTCACATTGACGCAATCGCAAGCAGAGATTGAACGGCTGTTTGTGGAAATGGTGCAGGCGGGGGTCGATGAAGCACGCCTGAAAGAACTATTCCCCGGTATTTTGGGCGGACTGGACGTGGATTTGTTGCAAAAAGTGATATTGAATGAGCGTATTGTGCCCCCTCATCTTTTGTGGCAAACGGCTGTGCCGCGGATGATAGCGTCCAATAATTGGGTCATCTCCGGGCAAAAAACCGCTTCCGGCAAACCCATCGTGGCGAACGATCCCCACTTGGAAACCAATCGCCTACCCAATGTGTGGAGCGAAATTGTGTTGCAAAGCGAGGGGCGTTACCTTATGGGCGGCTCTATGCCCGGTTTCCCCGGTATTCTCACCGGACGCACACCGGATGTGGCGTGGGGAGTGACCTACTCGTTTATTGATGCGGTGGATTCGTGGATAGAACAGTGTCAAAACGGCAAATATTACCGGGAGTCAGACGGGCAATGGCACGCTTTTGAAGCCCGCACAGAAATTATCCACCGCAAAAAGAAGTCGGATGTAACGCTCACATTTTATGAAAATGACCACGGGGTGCTGGATGGCAATCCCTATGAGAAGGGCTATTACCTGGCGACGCGCTGGGCGGCGGCAGAATCCGGCGCACAATCGCTGACATCCATTCTGGCGATGTGGCAGGTGTCATCGGTAACGGAGGGGATGGCAGCGCTGGGGCAAATTGAAACGGGGTGGGATTTTGTGTTGGCGGATATGGACGGGAATATCGGGTTTCAGATGTCCGGAGCAGTCCCCAAACGGCGCGAGGGAGTGAGCGGGTTTGTGCCGCTGCCGGGCTGGCAAGCGGAAAATGATTGGCAAGGCTTCCATACCTATGAGGAGATGCCGCGCATATTGAACCCAAAAACGGGTTATTTTGCCACTGCCAACCACGATTTGAACACCTATGGGCGTATCCAACCCATCAATATGCCTATGGGGGCGTATCGTGCGGAGCGCATCAACCAATTGTTAGATAACGGCGATAATTTTACCGTACAAGATGTGTTTGGAATGCATTACGATGTGTACTCCCTGCAAGCAGAGCGATTTATGGCCATATTGCGCCCGTTGTTGCCCCAAACACCGCAAGGGGATATTTTGCGGAACTGGGATTTATGCTACACGGCTGATTCTGAAGGGGCGTATCTCTTTGAACAATTTTACCGTGCGCTTTACCAAGCGGTTTTCGGTCAAAACGGTATCGGTGAAGTGGTATTGCGCTATTTGTCCGATGAAACAGGCACGTTTATTGACTTTTACCAAAATTTTGATCGTGTCTTATTGGCTGAGGAGTCGGTTTGGTTTAATGGGCGCAGTCGGGAGGAGATTTACCGGGAAACGGCGGATACGGCTCTGGCTGTACCCCCGCAGCCATGGCGGAATGTCCAGCAATTTACGATGGTGCACATTCTGTTCGGCGGCAAACTGCCGCGCGTGCTGGGCTTCGACCGCGGGCCGGTGACGGCCATCGGCAACCGCGCGACCATTCATCAAGGGCAAATTTATCGCAGTGCCGGGCGGGACACTACCTTTTTACCTTCATTTAGAATCGTAACTGATTTGGCACAAGCAGAGGGTTTTTCTAATTTAGCCGGTGGGCCATCAGACCGTCGTTTTTCCAAATGGTATTGTTCAGACCTTGAAAGTTGGCAGAACGGCCATTACAAGAAAACGACTTTGCGCGATGACCAACCGAAGCAGCCGTTTCCGTAAATCACCGAAGGGAGGGAAAACGTGCCATACGATTACGATTTGATTGTTGTGGGTGGTGGTCCGGCGGGCGCAACGATGGCGCTGTCGGCGGCGCAGCAAAAACTGCGCGTGCTGCTGGTGGACAAAGCCACCTTCCCCCGCGACAAAGTATGCGGCGATGCCATTCCGCCGCGCTGCCACCCTATTCTGGCTGAATACGGACTGACCACTGCCGTGGAGCGCGTTCCCCATGCATGGGTTACGGGCGAGCGAGTATTTGCCACCGGCGAAGATTTGCACGTTGATTTTGGCGATCAACCACAGTTTATTTGTCCACGTATCCATTTTGATAATGTGCTGTTTCAGGCGGCTAAAGCACAAGTAGCTACCCGCGAAGGCTGCACCGTACTGGACCTGCTGCGCGACAACGGGCAGGTGTACGGCATCCGGGCACAGACGAGCCGGGGCGCGCCACTGGAGATAACCGCCAAAGTCGTGGCTGGGGCGGATGGCTTCAACTCAGTTGTGAAACGGCGGGCGGGTTTGTATCGCTACCGGCGACCGCATTGGGCGGTAGCTACCCGCGCCTACTACAGTGGTGTGCCGGTGTCGTCGGCTGAATTTGAAATCCACTACTTTGATGAATTGTGGCCCGGCTATTTGTGGATATTTCCGGTGGGTGACGGGCGGGTAAACGTGGGCGTGGGGCTGTTCCCCACTGACCGCACGCAAAAACACACCTCACTGCGCGATTTGCATCTGAGGCTGGTTCACCATCCTTCGTTGGGCAGGCGATTTGCACGGGCAAAAATGCAGGGGCGGCTGCGAGGCTGGAACCTGCCGCTGGCTTCCATCCGCCGTCCACTGCACGGCGACGGTTTTATTTTGACCGGGGATGCTGCCGGATTGGTCGATCCGTTGTGGGGACACGGCATTGACAACGCCATGATTTCGGGACAGATTGCCGGTAAAGTGCTGTCCCGAGTTTGCCGGGGGCAAGATTTCAGCGCCGCTGCGTTGCAGCTCTACGCCGATGCAGTTTGGGAGGCACTGGGTCCGTATTTCAAGTTTGCCCGCCGCTTCCGAGCGCAGTGGGAAAACCCGCCGGCTCGCTGGCAGCAAATGAGCCGGTTGGAGCTACTCAACAAATTTTACTTTCGCAATCGCGGTGTGATTCGTCGGGGGTAAACCTCAAGCGTGTTGTTTCAGAAAAGTGCGGACAATTTCATTGAAAGTATCCGGTTTCTCCGCTAAGATGGATTATTTTTTGGCATTATTGACAATGGTTTATTTCAGCACCAGTGGGAGATAAACATACACAGTCCCCCTGCCGGTACTGTGCCAGAAACCGCCGCTCAGCACGTATCCCCCGCCACTGAGACTTGCTGCATCGGGTTGACCTACGGTGCCGCTCAACGTGTAGCTGCTGCCTGTCACCGTGCCGCCACCGCCATCCATCGTCCACCAGGAGAGATCATAGCCGCCTCCGGCCCAGACGATGGTAGCCAAGCTCAAGCTTAACAGAAGCAATAGTCCCACAAGCAGGATTCTTCCTTTAGCCATGAGAACAACTCCTTTGGAGAACCTGAAGGGGCGACACGCATCCAAAGTACATCGCCCCTGCCCGTGTTGCTCCGCCATTAGTACGCCACCTCCGCCGTCCGCACAACCGCCACCCAGCCGACGCTGTCCCCT
Organism: uncultured Anaerolineaceae bacterium; assembly: GCA_964413895.1. Classification (GTDB taxonomy): domain Bacteria; phylum Chloroflexota; class Anaerolineae; order 4572-78; family 4572-78; genus JANTHQ01. The sequence continues at coordinate 7,661 of CAYPUV010000066.1, read as the reverse complement.
GTGTTGCCCTGCACCTGTACAGAAAGGGCATCATAGGTGTTATTCGCCACAACCTGGGCATCCCAATTGGCATCATCCTCGCCCAATGTGGTCACGGTAGGCGTGCCGACAAAGGCAGTCGTTCCACCGACGTTCTCGATGACACCCTGGAACTTGTAGCCGGCGGACTGGCCGCCGGTGCTGCGCCCGGCAATGAGGATATCAAAAACCATTGTGCGGCCGCTGGCAAGAGTCAACCTTGTGCCTGAGCCATCGAGGAACAGGTCGTGCCACGTGCCGGCGTCACTCGTCGTACCGCGCATCATGTACAGGGAAAACTGGGCATCGCCGTTAGTGGCGAGATTCCCGCTGGCATAAGCCAACTGGCCGTAGTGGGAGGCCTGTGCGTCGAACCCCCCCGGCACGGTGGCGTATTGGCCGCTGGCGGTGTTGCTCTTGCCACCACCAACGGTGGCACCTGTGCTGGTGGCGTTGTTACTCAAGCCCCCACCGACAGTAGATTCCGGAGCAGTGGCATTGTTATTTCTGCCCCCACCTACGGCGGCATCCGATCCGGTAGCGGCGTTGTTCTTGCCCCCGGCCACGGTGGCGTACGAACTGCTGCCGGCCGTATTGAGGTATCCTCAGCCCACGAAGGCAAATTGACCGCTGGCAGTGTTGTAATAGCCCCCACTCACGGTGGCGGCGGAGTTCCCGCTGGCCGTGTTGTTATTGCCTCCCCCGATGGTCGCGTAGTAGCCGGCACTGGAGGGAATGTTATTGCTATAGCCCCCGCCGATGGTCCCATAGGAAGCTGACGCGCCAATGGTGTTGTAGTAACCCCCGCCGACGAAAGAATTGGAAGCGGCGGCGTCATTGATGTAGCCTCCACTCACAGTGGCCTTCAAACCACTGGCGCTGTTGCCCCAGCCTCCACCGACGGTGGAGTATTGGCCGCTGGAAGTGTTGTTCAGGCCGCCACCGACGGTGGCGTAGTAGGAATCCGAGGTCGTGCCGGCATTGTCCCCGGCCTGATTAGCTTGTCCGCCTCCGACTGTGCCATAGTCGTCCGTCACTGTGTTGGCACCGCCGCTCACACCACCGCCGCCGATTGTCGTTCCGACGACACCGTTCGTCACGCTGTTGCCGTCGTAGCCACCGACCAGGTTCGGACTGGTGGCGTTGGGCGCCAGGCGCAGGGCCGCTGTGCCGCTCACGGCCAGGGTCAGGGACACATTGTCGGTAGTGCCCAAGAAGTTGGTCGCTGGGGTGGTGCCGGCGTTGCCGGTCAGCGACCAGTAGCGATTGTCGGTGTATGACGTATCAAGGTTCAACGTCACATCTCCGCTGGTGCCGCCGTTGGTGAGGCCGGGGCCGGCGTTCACTGCTGTGATGTCGCCGCCGCTATCGGCATCCGCACTGCAGGCCCAGGCCGAGCCGTTCCACTTGGCGACCTGGCCACTGCTACAGGCCAAGCCGGCCAGGGTATTGTCGTCCGTGTTGTCGGCGAAGCCGGCCGGGATGCCGGTCAGGCCGCTCCACGGCGCGCCGGTGGCATAGAGGGCATACGGCGCAGCCGTCAGTGCCTGACGTGGGCTGAGCGTCGTGTAACTGCTGCCCCCCGCCGGCTGCACCGCGATCTCCAGCCACAAAGCCGTGCCATCGAACACGTTTCCGAAGTCCAACTGCACGGTGAAGAGGCCGTCGCTCACGCTGACGCCGCTCTGTGTCACCGTGCTCCCCACCTGGGAGCCGCCGGCCTCCGCGTCGTACAGGATAAATCGGAAATCGTAGCTCCCGGTGGCCGGATTGCCGCCATCGGTGAGCCGGCCCTGGTAGGTGAAGGCGGTGCCGACAGCGGCAGCCCCGCTCGTCGTCCCCTCCCCTTCAGGAGACTGAGCCAACGCTTGGTGAGAGATCTGCATTATGCCAGCACTGAGGGCCAGAAGCAGTCCCAAGCTCAGGAACAAATGGGTCAAAGTACGGCGTTTCATTTTCACTCTATCCTCCTTTAAAAAATGGTCACGTATGCCCCTTTGTTGTTTTACTTATTTGTTGCTACGCCCCGCTCAATCACCGAGCGCAGCGCATCCGCCACCGCGAGATGTGGAATATAGGGTACACTTTCTATGACCCTGCTCAACCAAAGGAGCGCGAAATTTGGCAGGCGCAGGCAATCAGCCAGGATGATGAGTTTGTCACTCATTTCAAAGCACTGGCCAAAGAGCTGAACATGGCCATAGCCTTGACCTATCTGGAAAGGTGGGAAGGTGCACCGCGAAACTCGGTGTCCCTGATTGACCGCCACGGGGAAATTGTGTTCCTCAACGATTGCCACAACTCTAGCGATTGCCGGAAATATGCCATTGCATCGTCCCGGCGTTGTTGGAGAAAAAATATCGTCCCCAAATTATTCCATACATTCGCCAGGAGGGGCAAGTCCGATGTTTGGCGGAATATCGTCTCGGCTTTCCGGGCATACGCCTCTGCTTGCGCCCAATTGCCGTCCACCCGATACGCATATCCCATATTGAGAAAGATTCTGCCGCGCTGAATTTCTGTGCCGGTGGCCTCGGCTTGCGCCAGCGCCCGGCGCAAATAGTCAAGCGCTTGTGCCGGTTTATCTTGAAACACTTCATTGATTGCCAGATTGATTAGCACTGATATCAAACCATAGCCATCTTCCATTGTGTGCCACAAATTGTATGCCTGCTGTAAATGAACCGCTGCTCGTTCGAAGATTCGCCGTTTGATATAGAGCGTTCCCAAGTGATTATGGGTGTGCGCCAGCCCGTGCGCATGTTTCAGTTGCTCGAATTTTTGCAACGCGTAACAGCACAATACTTCTGCGCGATGGAAATATCCTGTTGTGACGAATAAATATCCAAGGTTACTGCATGCGCGGGCTTCATTAAAAGTGTCACCGGCGCGGCGCGCTAATTTTATCAGGTGTCGATAGGCGGTCATCGAGGCTGGAAAATGATTCCGGTAGAACAACATACGTGCTTGCAAGGCATTCAGCAATATTTCATCGGCAATTGCCCCCGCCTTTTGGGTCAGGGCGATGGCTTGGGATAGAATCGACTGCCATGTATCCCAATCGCCGCGCCGTTCAATTTGGGTGGAAAACTCACGGAGCAAGGGATACGTGGTTTGCCATTCGGATTCCAAATTCAGGGCGAAAATAATGGCACGGATGACACTTTGATAGTGTTTGTTGACGGTATCGCCATCAGGTTCATGACTGAGCCACGCCTGCCAATAGAGGAGGTTGTTGCGGATGGTTTGCTCAAAGAAATGCTGGCGGCTGCGGATGTCATCGAGGGTTACTGTTGCCATTTGAGCGCCTCGTTGAGCAAAAAGGTCTCGGTGAGCCGGTGGATGGTGTATCGCCGCTCGTCCAGTTCGCCCCCCACCTGCACCAGCGACAGGGTGGCCAGTTCTTCCAGCGCACGGGTGGTGATATCGCTGTCCAACCGGCTGAGCGCCATCACCTGTGCGAAGGTTCCCCCTTGCGCCAGCGGCATCGTCAGCAAAACCTGTTGCCCGTGCGGGCTGAGCGCGTGCCACGCCTGCCAATAGATGAAGGTGTACAATTCATCAATCTTTTTCCCCTGCGCCTGACGCAGATTGTGCAGCACGGTGGGCAGTGACAGCAAGGTTATCTGCCCAATGACCAATTTGAGCGCCAGCGGATTACCGCCCACTGTGGCGTAAATATCGGTCAACTGCGCATCGGAGGCGGATGCCAGCGCCGATACTCCGCGCAGTGCCGCTTCCTGCCGGATGAGCTGCAGGGCGGCGGCGGGTGCCAGCTCGGTCAGGTTCAAACAGTACACATCGGGATGCGCTTGCAGGCTGCGGCGGCTGGTGAGGATGAATTTACCAGGATTTGCCAGTGCGCGGAGGGTGGGGAGGATGGTTTCATAATCAACTGCTGTTTCCAGATTGTCCACAACAATGAGAAAGGGAACATCACGCAGGCGGCGCGACAGCGCGGTCAATCGTTCGGGCGGGGGGAGTGCCAGCGCTGCCTGCGCATCAAGTTGTTTCAGCAAATCATCAACCAATCCGGCGGGGGTGAGCGCAGGGGTACCGGTGGATTGCAGCCCGGCGACAGGTGAAAAAATCTCTTGCCGGGCGCTGACCCACGCGAACGTGTCGGTTGCGCCATCGGTGATAGCGGTGCGCAGCAGATGGTCTGCCAGCGTGGTTTTGCCGATACCGCCCAGCCCTTCGATGGAAATGAGCCACGGAGGGTGCGGTGCGCGCAGCACGGTGGTCAACCGGGCGATGGTCTCCGCGACCCCCACCAGATGGGTGTAGGTTGGCGGCGGCAATCGGTGGCGCAGGCTGGCACCTGCCGTGGCTGATGATTTGGGGGGAAATGGTGTGGCGGCGTGTCCGAAAATATCGGCTTGCTCGGGTGGGCTGAGGGGGGCATAGCCACCGGCGGCAAAAAAGGTGTCCACGGCAGCGGCATCGTTCAACGCGTCAAACTCGGCGAAGATTTTGGCGATGACCAGCAGCACATTGCGGTCGCGCCAGGCGTCGAGCTGGTAGCGTCCCCGTTCCCAATCGGAGATGGTTTGGGGGTGGGGCCACGATGAATTCAACGCCAAATACCGGCTGATGAGTTCTGCCAGCCGGGCTTGGGTCAGCACGCCCCCCTTTTGCGGGTCAGGGGTCGTTTTTCTGAGTTGGCGGAGCGCTTCACCGAATGAATGGGGCATTGATTTCCGAGATTCAAAAACTGTTTGAGTCGATTCAAATGCTGTTTGATTACAAAATGGGTTTTATCTGGCATACTTGAAGTGATACATGTAATTTTACCGCTGCTTTTGATGTCCGCCAAATACTGGTTGAGCGACACGCTGCGCCACATACAACGTTTCGTAAAAACATCTAAATGGAACACGGATTGAACAGGTTTTCATTGATTAAGATGAAAAGTTTCGGCAAGTTCATACGTAACAATAGTGAGCTACCCAAGTGTTTTTAAGGTTGGGTAGCTCACGCTCAATCATCAATTCACTCGTTCACTCATCTTTCGCAATTCATACAGCGTGTTGCGCTCGGCGGGGATGCGCCCCATATTCAAAATCAGCCGCTCGAATTCCTCCGGCGGCATATATTGCCCATTGGTCGCCCCCGCCATTCGGCTGATGCGTTCTTCGATGAGTGTGCCGCCGAAGTCGTTTGCGCCCGCGTTGAGACACATTTGCGCCAATCCCGCGCCCATTTTCACCCAACTAACCTGCACATTCCGAATGTCGCGCCCCAGCATAATCCGTGAAACGGCGTGCATTTTGATATTCTCCAACCCGGTGGGACCCGGGCGCGCCAGCCCTTCCGCGTACAATTGCGTATTTTGATGAATGAATCCCAACGGCACAAATTCGGTAAACCCGCCCGTTTCGCGCTGGATGCGCCGAATGGTGTCCAGATGATGCGCCCAATGGCGCGGCGAATCGACGTGCCCATACATAATGGTGGCGGTGGATGGCACGCCCACGCGATGCGCGGTTTTGATGATGTCTTCCCACGCTTCGGCGCTAAGTTTGTTTTTGGTGAGCATGCGGCGCACATCGGTGTCGAGAATTTCGGCGGCGGTGCCGGGGATGCTCCCCAATCCGGCATTTTTCAATTCGCGCAGAATATCCGCCGGTGGACGGCGCAAAATCTGGCTGGCATATTGAATTTCAAACGGCGAAAATGCGTGAATGTGCAGTTCCGGCGCGGCGTGATGAATCGCCTGCACCAATTTCAGGTAAATATCGCCGCCGAGTTTGGGATTCAGTCCGCCCTGCAAACACACTTCGGTGCAACCCAATTCCCGCGCTTCGACCGCCTGCTGTACCACTTCTTCAATGGTGAATGTATATGCTTCCGGGTCACCATCATAACGGGCAAACGCACAAAATTTACAACCGGTATAGCATACATTGGTAAAATTGATGTTTCGTACCTGCACGTAGGTGATGACATCACCAACCTGCTGCCGGCGCAGATAATCGGCGGTGGCAATCAGCGCGAGAAAATCGGTTCCCTGTGTTTCAAAAAGCGTTACCGCATCGGCGGGCGAGACGTCCCCTTCCGTGAGTGCGGTTTCCAAAATGCGCCCCACCGGCGCGGATACATTTTTCAATAGCATGTTTCGAGTTCCCAGTTTCAAGTTTCAAGTTGTATTTTCACGCATCATGTTTTCACGCATCACGCATTAATTGCCGGGCGCGCGCCAAAATGCGCGGCGAAACAAATTCGGGGCGCAGGTATTGGGGGTAGATGGTCAATCGTTCCCGCAATTCAAATCCGGCATCGCGGCTGATGCGCGCCAGTTCATCAATTTGGGGCCACGCCGCCTCCGGGTTGATATGGTCGGCAGTCACAGGCGAAACGCCGCCCCAGTCGTTGATGCCCGCCAGCAGATACATCCCATACGCATCGGGGGTCAGGTTCGGCGGGGCTTGGATGCTCATTTCACCGCCGAAAATGAGCCGCGCCACTGCGATGGTGCGCACCATATCGAGCACGCTCGGTTCATCTTTTTCTCGAAACCGAATGTCCGGTTTGCGCCGAAAATTCTGGATGATGACTTCCTGAATGTGTCCATAGCGGGCGTGACTTTCAGCAATGGCAAACAGACTGTCTACCCGCTCCGCCGGTGTTTCACCGATGCCGATGAGAATGCCGGTGGTAAAGGGCACGTGCAATTCACCCGCCGTCGATAGCGTGTGCACCCGCAATTTCGGCGCTTTGCCCACACAACCAAAATGCGCTTCGCCCGGTTCCATCAACCGTGGGCTGATATTTTCCAGCATCAACCCCATACTGCCGCTGTAGGGACGCAGCGCCGCAATTTCGGCGGGGGTCATCACCCCGCAATTAATGTGCGGGATAAGCCCGGTTTCCTCAAAAACAAGTTGGCTCATCGCCCGCAAATATGCGTGGGTGGATTCGTACCCCAGCGATTGCAGATGCTGGCGCGCCAGCGAATGCACCTCTTCTGGTTTTTCTCCCAGCGAAAAAAGGGCTTCTTTACACCCCGCCGCCGCCCCCCGCCGCGCAATCGACAGCACTTCATCGGGGATGAGCGTTTTGGCGCGGGGACTGCTCGGCGGCACGGCAAACGTGCAATAGGCGCATTTATCACGGCAGAGGTTGGTCAACGGAATGAACACTTTGCGCGAATAGGTGACAACATTGCCGAAATGCGCGTCGCGCAGCGATGCCGCCCGCTGCATCACGCGCAACAACTCGCCACCGGTGGTGCGCATCAGCGCGATGGCTTCGGCGCGGGAGACGGTTGAAAACTGATGACGGATAACGAATGATTGATTATGCATCGAGCAAATGTCCAAACTGGCACGCTTTGGTTCGCAGATAATTTCGATTTTGCGGGGTAAGGAAACGAAGCTCAGATAAATATAGTCGTAAAAGAAGCTTTGGACAAATTACCAATGGGAGGCGGTGATGGTGTTCCCTGCTCCACTGATGGACACTACCAAATCACCTTTCCGCACTTATGATGTTTGTAATTTTTCGGTTCAAATGACCCAGACGCTATATGTGGGGGATCGAGGCTGTTGCACCTGTGCCCTTTGGGTGCAGGTGCAACAGCCGTGTGTAGGGGATGGGTCGTTTTGACATGTAGTATGCCATCTGATAAACTTATATTTATA
>CAYPUV010000065.1:0-16973 GCA_964413895.1 uncultured Anaerolineaceae bacterium | reverse complement strand
CATATCTGTAAACAGTTGCCGACCTTCTGGAACCAAAACCATACCCTGCGCCGCTTTGGCGTGGGGTGCCGTCCGACTCACGTCTTGCCCATTGAACGTTACTGTGCCTTTCCACGGTTTTATTAGCCCCATCACAGTGCGCAACAACGTTGTTTTGCCTACGCCATTGGAGCCAACCAGCGATGTGAGTTTTCCGCGTTCCAATTTTAGCGATACATCCCACAAAATTTGCACTTCGCCGTAGCCAGATGCAATGCTTTGCACCTCTAGTATAGCCATAGGTTAGTCTCCATTAGTGTTTTCCAGTAATCTGTTTGCCAGCTCAGGATCACCAAGATAAGCTTCAATTACTTTGGGGTCATTGGCAACTTCCTCTGGCGTCCCTTCTGCAATGAGCTGGCCGTAATCAAGCACAATCACCCGGTCAGAAACATTCATCAGAGCATGCATTACGTGTTCAATGATTAGGATTGTCACGCCCTGCTCCCGAATTTTCAGCACAATCTCAACCATCTCGGTAATTTCAGTAGGGTTCAGGCCGGCCAGTACCTCATCCAACAGCAATAGATAGGGATGTGATGCCAGTGCGCGGGCCATCTCCAGCCGTTTTTTCTGGGCAACGTTCAGGCTGCTCGCCAGCATATCCCGTCGCTCGATAAGATTGAGAAATTCTAAAACTTCGTCGGCAATTTTTCGCGCCTCGCGCAACGAGTGGTGTTCGTGACCGTAGCACGCGCCAGCCATGACGTTTTCTAATACGGTCAAGTCGTTTAGGGGACGTACAACTTGGTGTGTGCGGGCAAGCCCTGATCTCACCACATCATAGGGTTGCCATCCGCTAATGTCCGTTCCTCTAAAAATCACGTGGCCTGTGGTGGGCGGATATACGCCGTTAATTACGTTGAATAATGTAGTTTTGCCGGCCCCGTTGGGGCCAATCAGCCCTAATATTTGGCCTTTGGGCAAGTTAAAGGTAACGTTATTGACAGCGGTCAGGCCCCCAAACCGTTTAACAACCTGTTTTATCTGCAAAATATTTTCAGCCTGTCCCGTTGTCATTCTAACACCCTCCACAGTTTTCTGTAGCGACCCCGCAACCAACCAATTACGCCCGACGGGATGAACAAGATGATAAGTAGCAACAAGAACCCGGCAAAAGCCAGCTGCAAATCTTTAAACAGTGGGCTAGTCAGCAAAAAACTGCGAATTGCTTCGTAGAGCGCCGCCCCTATCAGCGGGCCCTGTACGGTTCCCTGCCCGCCCAACATGACCATCACAATCATTTCGATGGAGCGGGTTAAACGGAAAGCTTCGTGCGGCTCTACGCTGCTATTTTTAAAGAAGAAGATAACTCCCAGCATACCGGGGATGATGGCAGAAAGCACGTATGCCATTGTTTTGGTGCTGGGCGTGCGCACGCCCATAACCATTGCCGCATCCTCATCTTCTCGGATGGCCATTAAACCCAGCCCAAAACGCGAAAATTTTACGCCGTAGCTCAACGCAATCGCGATAATGGTTAGCAGGAATACGGCCCAGTAGGTTGTCCACTGCATTGTGGCTGCGCCACCATATTTCTGGTAAACTTGAAAGTTTAATTCCATCCCGATGGGGCCGCCAAATGGCCCAAAGTTGTTGATAAATGTACGAACTGCTTCGTTAACGCCGATGGTGGCCAGAGCGAAATAGGCGCCTCGCAACCTTAAAATAGCTAATCCCAAAAGCAGCGCCAGCACTCCGGCAGTAACTCCGCCGAACAGGGTAGCGATCCACACAGAGGTGCCGTACCGGGCAATGAGGTAGAAGCCAAAATATCCTCCCACACCAAAAAAGACAATATGCCCAAAGCTCACATAACCGGCATACCCCAGTAAAATATTCAGGCTAGAAGCCAGCGCCACAGATAACAAAATGAGGAACATGTTTTCGCGCAGGACATTTGATCCGGTAACAACCGGAGTCAAGCCCCCTATTAACACCAGTATCAGCGCCAACCAAAAAGCAGGATATTTCCAGCCATTCATATTAACGCTCTCCCAACAAACCGCTGGGGCGAACCAGCAAGATTAGTACAAACAGGACAAACTCAATAACCGGTACCCAACTGACAGGCATAAATGTTGGCACAACGCCTTCCAATGCGCCCAAAATTAGCCCGCCGATGAGCGCGCCGGTGGGGTTACCCAACCCCCCTAGAACCACAATCACAAAACTCTTCAATTCATAAACACTACCAGACAGGATGTTGAAGGAGAAGAAGGTGGCAATCAATCCACCAGAAAGCATTGCCAACATAGTGCCAATGCCAAAGCTTAACGCCAGTGTTTGGGTTGACGGGATGCCCATCAGTTCCGCGGCAGCGCGGTTATTTGCCACTGCTCGGATTGCTTTTCCCGGAGCGGTGCGGTAAAGGAAAATATATAGCAATCCCGTTACCAGCAAAGAGATTAGCGCCGCCACCAATCGTGTACCCAACAGTGTCACCGACCCGAAATGCAAATTCTGCAGAGTGAACTCCACGTTCTGCGGAGAAGTGGTGAAAATGGCGGTGCCAATACCTATAATCATCATATTAACAGCAAAGGTGGACAGCAATGACGATAAGGGTGGCGCATCAAGTACCCGGTGAACGGCAATAAAGTACAATACAAACCCAAATATCAATCCAATAACTGCCACTACCGCCAACGCCACATAAGGGTGTAGCCCCACACCATTGACACCTGCCAGCAATAAAATACCAAACATACCCAGGGCAATCAACGGTCCGTGCGCCAGATTAATAACGTCCATCACCCCCCAAATCAAGGTCAGTCCCATTGCTGCCAGTCCATAGACAAACCCCAATAACAGGCCATCGGACAGAGAAGCTACAAGATGGTCCATAAAAGCCACTCCCGTTTCCCCTCAGGCAAACCGGTAACCACTTGGTTCACCTGAGGGTACGTTTGTTAAATTTTCAAATAACAACTCAGTCCCCTCCCTCGTAGAGAGGAATGAGACTGAGTAGGTTACAGTTATATCATTGAATTATTTATTCAGGGGGTAAAGGGCGTCTGCCGATTTACCTTCTGTGGGCCAAACAACTTGCTTAGCCAGCTTTCCATTAGCATCCTTTTGCCACTGTACGTAAACCATGTCGTGCGCAATCTGCAAACCATGAGATTCGGCGGTATTGTCAAACTTGATGTGACCGAAGAAGGTAAGGAGGTCTGAATTGTTCAACACATCTTTTACTTTGGCCGGGTCCGTGGAGTCTGCTTTCTGGATGGCGTACTGCAAGATTAAACCGGCGGCGTAACCACCCGCGGCATGGTAGCCTGGTTCTTCGTTATATTTGGCCTTATAAGCGGAAGTAAAATCGGCGACAGAAGTACCAAACCATTCCAGTCCAGCTTTTTTAGCAGATGCTTCGCTGTAGTTGGCTTTGGGCTCCCACTGGCTGGGGCCAATAACGCCTACAGCAGCATCGCCCAGGTCGGCGAATTTCAGCTCGGGTGGAGCAACCAACAGTGCCAACATGTTGGGGTCCGCGCCCTTTTCAAACAGCTGGCGAGCAAAGGTACTGCCGTCATTAAAGTGACCGCCTCCCATAATGGCATCGGGCTTGGCACTGGTAATTTTGTTGATGAACGGGGCAAAGTCGGCGGTTTCGCTATCGTAGCCTTCAAACATCACAACATCGTACCCCTTGCTTTCGGCATAGGCTTTGGCTGCTTCTGCCACTGAGGTGGCAAATTTAGCGTTCTCGTACACAATCGCCACTCTTTTGGCATTGGGGTCAACGCTGCCCAGCAGGTCAATTGCACCAGTGAGGTAGCGGCTGGCAGGCGTGTAAATCTGAAAAACTGAGGCAAGGCCTTTTTTGTAGGTGGCGTCTGAAGCCGCACCAGTGGTAATCATCACGCCACCTTTTTGTTCGGCAATCACGGCAGCAGCATCGGTTAATCCGCTGCTGTATGGACTAATGAGAAAATCGGCCTTGTCCTGGTCAATCAACTGCGTATACAGCAATTGCACTCGTTCTTTGGCGCTTTCGTCGTCATAGGTTTTGGCCTCAAACTTTACTACGGTACCATCAGATAACTTAATACCTTCTTTGTTTACTTGATCCAGCCACAGTTCCAAACCGCGCGTTTGACCTCTCGACGAAACTTCAAACTTACCGGTTTTTGATGCGGTGTAACCGATTATGACGGTTTTGGTAGTGCCAGCAGAACTGCTGCCAGTGGTATTGGCGGCTTGATTGCCACCGCATTGCGCAGCTACTAAAGCAAGTGCAACCAACAATACAATTAATAAAGCAGAACGTTTCATTTTTTTCTCCCCTACTATCTTAGTACATCGTCGTAATAAAATTTATCAAAGATATTGTTGACGTGTGTTATCCAGAATACAAAATTAGTTACTGTTCGCTAACCGAGCACCTCCTTTTCTTCAAGCAATATATTCATCCGCAACAGAAATCAAAAACAACACTGCCAATTAGTGACTGCTCCCACGGCGCTTGTGCCCGCCTGCGCCTCGTATGGGGTGAAGGGGTAAAAGCCTGCGGGCTTCTATGACCAATTGGTCAAAACTCGCCAGTCCGCACCCCATACGGGGCACAGGCGAGTCAAAATGGTTTATAGCTGCATTTAGGTCGCGGTCGAGTTTCAACCTGCAATGAGGACAATCGCGGACACGCGTCTGCAAATCTTTCTTGGTAAACCCTTGTCGTAGAAACCAGGAAGCATTGTTCAAGGTGATGATCTTATTCCAACCAATGCTTTGCGCTTCAGGTGAAGCCCTGTTTTAGCGGATAAAATAATGTATCTTTGCTATCGAGCAACGCTGCATCGATGAAATAGTGTTAAATATTGCCTATTAGATTTGCTCAATTTTAAGTGAAATTGCTTCAAAGTGCAAAAATTGATTCTACCTGAAGGAAATTACTTCTTTGCAGCGAGGGGAGGGCAACATTTACAGCTCTTTCGGGGTAACACACCCGGCTTTTTCCAACGCTTCCCACAAGCGGGCATTCGTTTCGGGGGGGAGGTTAATGGCACTGTGGCGGTAGTACCTTTGATAAAGCATTACAGTTTTGTGCGTAGTATCAACCAATACCCGGCAATCTTCGCACTCTGCCAGGTGCTTTTCAATTTCCACACACAACTGGGCCTCAAGTTCACCATCAATGTACTCAGAAATGTAGCTCAATAACATTTTACACAATGAAGAAGATTGATGCGGCATTAGTTTTCTCCTCCATAGGTATTTGTGTCGTGGCTAAAATAAGCCTGCAAATGCTCACGCAAAATTAGTCTGGCTCTATGCAACCGAACCTTGAGACTGTTTGGTGATATATTGAGTATTTCGGCTGCGTCCCTGGTTGAAAGCCCCTCTAAATCTCGTAGGACAAACGCTGCTTTCAACGTGTCAGGAAGCATAGCCACCGCGGTATCCATTGCCTGCCTTAGTTCATCGCTCAGCACCACCGCTTCTGGATCCCATTGCCAATGCTGTAACTGTGGCTGATGAGGGTAATCATCGTCTCTTGTTGTTTCCGTTTCCAATGAAAATGTGGGCATTTTCTTGCGACGCAAACGCATAAGCCCATTGTTGGTTGCAATACGATAAAGCCAGGTCGATAAACTAGAGCGCCCTTCAAAGGCCCCAACACCGCGACAGGCTTTGATAAGTGTTTCTTGTAGAACTTCCTCAGCCTCGTTGGGATGTCCGGTTAGACGCAACGCCATATTATAGATTCTTCCCGAATATTGTTGCACCATCTCGTCACATGCGTAACGATCGCCTCGGTGCAATGCTTCAACAAGGGCCTTCTCATCATATTTCATAAGCTACAAGGATCTATCAACCTCGTTCCAAAAGGGGAATTTTTAGTTACTCCCCTTAAAAGTTAATCAAGTATCAAAATTTGTCAAACGAACTCACCACAAAAGGGCTAAGAGCAACCACAATATGTGAAAAATATCTCAAGTGAATTGACTCTTATCCGGTATTTTGATATACTCGACACAGAAACAAAAAGATATTCAGCCAGCAAAGATGCACCCGCTTTGGGACGCATGCGAATCACAACCCCACACACAAACGTTATTTTGCTCATCGTTAACCCGCATTTGCGCCAGTTTTCTAGTGGCTGCACACTGCCCTGGCTTGCGCCCGCTTTATAAAGCGGTTTTTTTTTGCTGCATTAACCGGGTGGGTTATCATCTTTAGATATCTAGGTAGAGTTATTTATGACACTGGAAATGTGGTACGCCGTAATTATCCTCGTTGTGGCCATTGTGTTGTTCGTGACCGAATGGATACGTTTAGACGTAGTGGCCGTCGCCGTGTTAATGGCACTTATTTTAACAGGGTTGCTAACAACCAAAGAAGCAATTGCCGGCTTTTCTAATACGGCGGTGATTATGATTGCCGCATTATTTGTGCTGGGCGGTGCAATTATGCAAACCGGCCTGGCCGGCATGATTGGCCGAAGGATACTGGCCGTTGCCGGCACCAGTCAACTTCGGCTAACCATTACAATTATGGTGGCCGTGGCGATATTGTCTGGCTTTATGAGCAATACCGGAACAGTCGCCGTGTTGCTCCCCGCCATCATCAGCCTGGCCTGGAGCGCAAAAGTGAGTCCATCAAAGTTGTTGATCCCCCTGGCCTTTGCTTCATCATTGGGCGGTGCAATGACCCTAATAGGTACGCCCCCCAACATTATTGTGAGCGACGTGTTGCATGAAGCAGGATTTGAACCATTTAGCTTTTTTTCCTACTCGCCCGTCGGGCTTGTGCTGCTGATTATGGGCATCGGATTTATGGCACTTGTTGGGCGACGCATGTTGCCCGACTACAAACTCGATCAAGATGTTCAGCGCGTTGAAACGCCAGATGAGCTGCTCACAGCATATCGTTTGCCAGAAAGTTTATATCGCCTGCGTGTCCGCCGGGGATCAACGCTGGTGGGGAAAACCGTCAGTGAATCTGGCTTGAACAATATCTTCAACATCACCATTTTGGAGATTCTGCACCCCTCTCAACCCAGGTCTGTCGTGCGTTTTGGGGAACAAGAGTTGGTATGGCAATCTAGAGCACGAGAAACGATCATTCCCCAGGGTGATACTGTTTTTAGCATTGATGACATCCTCATTGTGCAAGGTGACGGGAATGATGTGAGTCATGCTGCGGCCAAACTGAACTTGGGTATTCAACCGGCCACAAAAGAAGAACGAAACCTGATTACAGAAGAGGCAGGAATTGCTGAAATTGTGCTTCCACCGCGATCATCGATGCTTGGCAAAACCATTACCGAAACCCGCTTCGGCACCGTCTATCGCTTAACCGTACTCGGCATTAATCGCCACGGCATAGAGAAAAAACTAGACATCAAAACGACACCGCTTGAATTTGGAGATACATTATTGGTGCAGGGTCCCTGGCAAAACATTTTGCTGTTGAAAAAGCAGCGCTATGATTTTATTGTGTTGGGCCAACCAGAAACAATGGTTGGAGCGCCACGCCGCAAAAAAGCGCCTATTGCTTTATTAATCCTAATTGGCATGCTGGCATTAATGGTTTCCAAAGTGCTGTCACCCACTGCTGCCAGTATTTTGGCCGCACTGGCCATTGTCTTCACCGGTTGCCTCAGCATCGACGAAGCTTACGCCTCAATAGACTGGAAAAGCCTGGTGCTGATTGCGGGAATGTTGCCAATGGCAACTGCGTTAGAAAAAGTCGGGTTGATTAGCTTGATTGCACAAGGATTAACGGATGGTCTGGGTCACTTTGGCCCGGTGGCAGTTTTAGCCGGACTATTTGTTGTCACCGCGATTTTTACGCAGTTCATTTCAAACACCGCCACGGCTGTTTTATTAGCCCCCATCGCTCTGGCTTCGGCGCAGCAGCTAGGGGTGCAACCCTATGCATTTTTAATGACCGTAGCAATGGCCGCCTCAATGGCGTTTGCATCGCCAGTTGCATCGCCGGTGAACACTTTGGTTATTACCGCCGGGAACTATCGATTCAGCGATTACGTAAGGATTGGTGTACCCATGACAATTCTGATGTTGGTGGTCAGTGTCGTTGCTATTCCGTTAATCTTTCCCCTTTAGCTATGTCAGTGCGATAATTCAAATCGGGAACATACTTACAACTGGTTCAGGGTAAAATTTCCGCGTCGGCGGGCATACCCGGTTTCAAAATGTGGTCGGGATTTTCCACCGTAATTTCCACAGCGAACACCAGGTTCACCCGTTCCTCCTTTGTTTGCACATTTTTGGGCGTAAATTCCGCTTCATTGGCAATGAATGTGACTGTACCCTCAAACACATCATCCACCGAATCAATTGTCACTCGTGCCAACTGGCCCAGCCGCACCCGCCCAATCTGTGTTTCGGGGATGAAAACGCGCACCGTCACGTTGTCCAAATCGGTGAGTTTGAGCAGGGTTGCACCGGGAACTGCCAGCTCACCGGGGTCGATAGTGCGGGTGGAAATGGTGCCATCACGGGGAGCGGTGATGGTGAGCTGCGCCACTTGGGCGTTCACCAGCCCCAGCGCACTTTCTGCCAGCTGCACCTGTGCTTCTGCCACGGCGATTTCCTCATCGGTGGGGCCGGCCTCTACGGCGTTGAGCTGCGCCTGCGCCAGCGCCAGCGCAGCCTCGGCGATATGATACCCCGCTTCGGCTTTGTGGGCCTGCACTTGCAGCGCCACCGGATTGTTGTACTGCTCCCACAGATGCGCCAACTGTACCTTTAGCATTTGCACCTGTGCCTGTGCCATTTCCACACCCACCTCGGCGGCGGCACGTTGTTTTTGCAGCACCTGATATGTCACCAGCGCAGCGTGGCTGCTCTGGTTTCGGCTGGCGGCTTCTTCCTGAATTTGGGCGGTTTTCAGCGATGCCCGTGCTTGTTCCACCTGCCCTTCTGCCTGCTTGATTTGCGCTTGCAATTCCCTGATCGGCACATCCAAATCCTGCGGGTCATCCAGCAGAGGGAGCATCGCTTGCCAGGTTTGATAGGCGCTATCTTTTTGCGCCTGCGCCTGCGCCAGTTCTGCTTGCGCCACTGAAACAGCTTCGGGTTGAGGGGTATCTTTCACCGCTGCCAAATTTGCCTTTGCAGTGGCGATGGCAGCATTCAACTCGCCCAACTGCGATTCCAGCAGGCTTTTATCCAATTCCACCAGCACATCTCCCGCCGAAACTGCATCCCCTTCATCCACGTTCACAGCAGTGACGCGCCCACCTACTTCTGCGGCGATGATGGTACTCTCGCCTTCAACAGTTGCCGACCCCACAATAGGCAGGTTGTCGAGCGCACTGGCATCCGCTGCCCGCGTGGGACGTTGGCTGGTGAGATACACCCCAGCAGCCACAAACAGCAGTATGAATATCGCAAAGCTTAATTTTCTCATCAGTCCACCTCTGCGGATTTTCCATTGTTCATTTGCATCTGTTCAGCATCGTGCAAATGGAGAACACAGATTTTACAGATCAGCACAGATCCTTTCTAAAAATCCGTAAGTATCCGTGCGCATCCGTGTTCTATTTTGTGAATGTTATTTGAACATCGCGTCGGCGGGCATGCCCGGCTTGAGCTTGCCATCGGGATTGGGCAGCGCGATTTTCACCGCGTACACCAGATTCACCCGCTCTTCCTGCGTCTGCACATTTTTGGGCGTAAATTCAGCTTCATCACTGATATAGTTGATGGTCCCCGGAAAAGTCTCGTCAGGGAAGGTATCAACCATCACGGCGACCTCCTGCCCCAATTTTAAGCGACCATACTTCGCTTCCGGCACATACACAGTGAGGGTCACATTGTTCAGGTCAGCAACAGTCATTAATGTTACGCCAGGGAGCGCCACTTCACCCACGTGGACGGGGCGATTGACCACGACGCCATCGGTGGGCGCGGTGAGCGTGAACTTCTCTCGCTGTGTCGCCAGCGTCCCTAGCTGGGCGCGCGCCTGTTCCAGGTTCGCCTGCACCACATCAATCTGGCTCTGTGGCACACCGGCTTTTGCCTGCGTCAGGTTGGCTTTCGCCACATCAATGGCCGCCTGTTTGGTTTGATAGGTCGCTTGCGCCTGTGTAACCTGCAAGTTCGCCGCTAGCGGATTATCCTTCAGTGCCAGCAAGGTATTTAGTTTATTGAGGGTACTCTGGCGAGCGGTTTTTGCCTGTTCCAGGTTGGCCGATGCCTGCCACACGTCCATTGTGGCTAAATTCCACTGGACAGAGGCGGCTTGCTTCTCGCCCTCTGCAAAATCAAAGTGGCCGCTCTGAGTGCCAAAACCGGGGATGGTTATGTGCCAATCGTATCCCTTTTGAGTCTGGTCCCACGCCTGCGCGGCGAGGTTTTCGCGCAACATCACGGCATTTTGAATGAGTTCTGCCTGTTTGATTTGCAACTTGAGGAGGCCGAGTTGACTGTACGCACCATCAATCTGAGCATTGAGTTGCTGGGGATTGTCGCGCAGCAATTCCGCATCGGCGATGGCTTGTTTTGCCGCGTCGCGGTCAGCCTCCGCCACGCCGACGGCGGCTTCGGCAACGGCAACCTGTTCGGGAGGCGCGCCGGCTTTAATTTGTGCCAACTGCGCTTGAGCCAGTGCAATCTGCGCCCGCACCTGTTCCGCCCGCGCGTCGAGCATAGCGGTGTCCAATTGCGCTACTACCTGCCCCACCGATACCGAATCGCCCTTATCGATTATTATATCGGTGATGCGCCCGCTCACTTCGGCGGAAATTGCTACTTCGTTGGCTTCGATAAAGCCCGATGCGGTGAGCTGCGCTGCGGTCGGACTGGTTTCCAGCCCAAAATCGACCATTGCTTGCTGCCAGGCGGTGGGATTGTTGGCAAAGTACCAGTATCCACCTCCGCCAACCAGGGCTAAAACGATTATGATTATTGCTATTGCGGGTGGTTTATGTTTCATCATTCAAACCTCATGGTTTGGTAGGGGGTTGGTCATTGGTTATTAGTTATTGGTTGTTAGTGGTGCAGAGTTGCAGGGTTGCAATCAATCACGCATCATGTTTTACGCTTCACGCAATACGTCTCATTTCACACTGGCGATGAAAACATCTTCCAATGAGGGAACGATGCGGTCAATAGCATTCACGGCGACGCCTGCTCCTGCCAATGCCTGTTCAATGATGGGTTGCTGGCTTTCAGCAGTGGTGCCTTTAGGCGTGACAACGTGAATTTGTGCCCCGTAGAGTGCCACCTCATCAAAAACGTCCAAATCCCGTAGCGTCTGAATGGCGCGGTTGGGATGATCGCAATCAATTTCCAACACTTCGCCGGGCATTTGATGAAGTTTCATCTCTTGTGGCGATCCCTGGGCCACAATTCTACCGCGCTGGATGAATGCCAGGCTCTGGCAATGTTCGGCTTCATCCATATAGTGTGTGGTGACAAAAATAGTGGTTCCCTGCTCTGCCAGCTCGTACAACAAATTCCAAAAGGCACGACGCGAGATAGGGTCAACCCCGGCAGTCGGTTCATCCAAAAAAAGCATTTCCGGCTCGTGGATGATGGCCGTGCCCAGCGCCAATCGTTGTTTCCAACCGCCGGAGAGGTTTTTGGTGAGTTCCCGTTCTCTACCTTCCAATCCTGCCATATGCAAGATATATTTTTTGCGCTGGCGAAGGCTTTCGCCACGCACGCCGTACACCCCGCCGTAAAAATTCAGATTCTCGTTGACGGTCAGGTCATTGTACAGGCTGAATTTCTGGCTCATATAGCCGATGCGCTGGCGAATTTGAGCAAGCTGTCGGTTCACGTCCAGTCCCAGCACCAGCGCCGTGCCCTCGGTGGGGCGAAGCAGGCCCAGCAGCATCCGCATAGTGGTGGTTTTGCCCGCACCGTTGGGCCCCAGAAAACCAAAAATTTCGCCGCGCGGGATAGAAAAATTCACGCGGTCAACAGCGGTAAAATCACCAAATTTTTTGGTTAAATTCTCAGTAATTACAGCGTAATTGTTGGGTTGAAGCGTCATTCTGGGTCCTCTTTTTGCTCTACCCGCCGCACCAGCGAGATGAAGGCTTCTTCCATTCGAGGGGCGGTGCGCCGTACATTGTGCGCTTTAATGTTTGACTGTGCCAACGCCGCCACGATGGTGGGTTGCCGCGTTTCAGCGTGGTCCACAAAGATGTGCAGCAGGTCGCCGAAAGTTTGCACTTCCAGCACACCGGGCAGGTCAACCACCACCCCGCGCGCGTGGCGCAGCAGCCCGAGGCCACGTTCGGTTGCTGAAGCGGGGCGCAATTCTAGCAGGTCACCCGCCACCTGCTCCTTCAGGTTCGCTGGCGTGTCACACTCAATCAACCGGCCACTGTACATCAATCCCACCCGCGAACACCGCTCCGCTTCATCCATATAGGGGGTGCTGACCAGAATGGTCACGCCCTGAAGGTGCAGTTCCGCCAGAATATCCCAAAATTCACGGCGGGAGACGGGGTCAACGCCGGTGGTTGGCTCATCTAAATACAGAATATCGGGCTGGTGGATGAGCGAGCATGCCAGCGCCAGCTTCTTTTTCATCCCCCCGGAGAGTTTTCCAGCGCGGCGGTCGGTAAATTCAGTGAGACGGGCAAAGTGCAACAGCCGGTCAATTTGCTCGCGACGGGTTTTGCCCCGCACAGCGAATACATCGGCAAAAAAAGAAATGTTTTCCAACACGCTCAAATCGCCGTACAGATTAAATTGCTGCGCCATGTAGCCAATGTGGCGCTTGATGGCCTCTGCCTGTTTGACAGTGTTGTACCCGGCAACGGTGGCGCTGCCGCTGGTGGGAATCATAATGGCTGCTAACATGCGGATGGTGGTGGTTTTACCTGCGCCATCGGGACCCACCAGTCCAAAGATTTCACCGCGTTGAATGTCCAGATTCAGGGACTCAACGGCAGTTGTGTCGCCGAATTTTTTAGTCAACGCTTTTAATTCGATGATGGGAGGATAATCCATTTCCATAATTACAGCCTCAGTGTATCATAAACCGATGCCGGCAGATAGCGTCAAATTACGCATTACCAGCAGGTAAAATTACCTGTTCGAAATTAATCCAAACGTCGCTTGAAGCGGGTGGCAGCCAAAAGCATAATCACAACACCAAAAATAGTGATTGCCATCACCTGCCCCATCAAAATTTCTATTCCCACGCCTTTTAAGATGATGCCGCGCATAATTTCCATCGCGTATCGTGCGGGGATGATATAACTGACAACCTGCAACCACTGCGGCATGGCTTCCAGGGGGAAGAAGAATCCACTCAAATAAATGGTCGGCAGAGTGGTACCCATGGTCATCAGCAGCGCCTCTTGCTGAGTGCTGGCAACACTGGAGATGAAAATCCCCACGCCCAGCGATGACACCAAAAACAGCCCCGAAAGTTCCAACAGCAGCGCCAAACTACCATTGATGGGCACGCCAAACCAGAAAACCCCGATTGCCAGCACTTCCATCACATCAAAAAAGGAGATGAAAATGTACGGAAATACTTTTGCCACCACCAATTCAATAGGCTTGATGGGGGTGACAATGAGTTGCTCAATAGTGCCGGTTTCCCGTTCACGCACGATGGAAGAGGCGGTGAACAGCGCGGTGAACAGGTACAGAATGATGACCATCAACCCAGGGATCATAAAGTGCGAACTTTCCATATTCGGGTTGTACCACACGCGCGGACGTACATCGATGCTGAGTAGTTTATCAGGTGAAATGCCCATCCGCTGCTGGAGCAATTTCACCGAGAGCGCCTGCCCCACCGATTGCGACGCGGCAAATACAATATTGGATACTTGCGGGTCGGTGCCATCAATAAAAAACGCCACATCCACCTGTTTGCCAGTGATAATATCTCTGCCATATCCATTGGGGATAATGAACCCCGCCCGCGCATCACCATGGTCAATTAAATATCGAATTTCGTCTTGCGTATCCACATAGTTCACAATAGTGAAATAGTTTGACGCAGCATACGCAGAAATGAGTTCTCGACTCTGCGGGGTTTTGTCGGCATCCAGCACCACCGTGCGCAAATGCTCAATATCGGTGGTGGCGGCGTACCCCAAAATAATGAGCTGCACTAGTGGAATGATAAACATAATGATGAGACTGCGCGGGTCGCGGAAAATATGGATGAATTCTTTGCGGATCAGGCTAATCACTCGATGGAGCATTGTTTGTCTCCCTACCCTTCCAGTTGCAATCCCTTCAAAAAAAGATCGGTCATATTGTCAATGAATGCATCTGCCTCGCTGAGAATGACGGTATCACCCAGCAATGCCAGCATAATGGTACCAAATATCACCGAAAACAACCCGCGTACGATCATTTGCGGGTCGATGATTTGTAAATGATGGCGGTCAATATACGCCCGAAAAACCTGTTCACCTTTTTCTATATTGGGCAACAACAATTTTTCCAAAAACATCTGCTGCAATTCGGGATCAGTGATGATTTGGGGAAAAATGGCGCGCACAAGCGGTAAGTTACCTTTCAACACCCGCAATCGGTTTTGAAACACCATTTCCAGCATCTGCGCGGGGGTCATCGTTTCCACCGCCTGCACGACATCTTCCATCAACTGACTGATTTCCGCCATTTGGGTGACGATGTTCAGCATAACATCTTGCTTGTTTTTGAAATAATTGTAGATGGTACCATCGGCGACACCGGCGGCATGGGCAATATCTTTGATGGTTGCCCGGTGATAGCCCTTCTCGGCGAACACCGTCACCGCCGCCTCCAGAATTTGTCGCTGGCGAGCCTGCGCCACCGCATTTTTGATGGGGTCTGTTGTGGTCATCATCCACCTGCCATTGAATTTAGGGTTTCGGCAACCCGGTTATTGAATGATTATTCACTCAACTGAATGAGTATTCACTCGCAGTGTATCATCCCCCGCCGCCGAAGTCAAACCGGTTATTCAAATTTTAAGGTGCAATTTCAAGTTATCGATATTTCAGCGCGATGAACGGGGTTTCCTGCCCCAGTGTCCGGTAGTCATCCTCCGTGCCATCCACGCGATAGCCCATAAATTTCGCCAACTCGCGGGCGGCGGATGCGTGCCGCCGGGCATAATCTGCCATTTCGCCCGCGCCCTCTTCCGCCGATAGAAATTCGGCGTGAGCGGCATACTTTTTCGTCCCCAGTTGAATGATCACGTCGGGCGTTTTGCGCAAATTTTGATACCACTGTGCCTTTTCGCCGAACCCGGACGCCACGATGATGGTGCGGGCGTTTTTATCGTGCCGTACCACCTCCACCACCACTCGGCGGGGGAGTCCACTTTTGCGCCCGATGTGATTGATGAGCACAAATCGCCCCCCGAGCAGCCAGCCCAAATGCCAGCGATACAGCCAAATCGGCAGGCGTGCCAGCACACGCATCCATCCGCGCGGGGGTTCAACTGTTTTTGTTCTTTCAATTGCCATTGTTTCCTCGCTTGTGATGCGTGAAACGTGAAAACCTTCTCTGCCAAGCATCACGTCTCACGTTTCAATTTTGCTTGCACACAAACTATCCATCAATCCCAGTTTTGGCGCCCCAAAATCCACATACCTGCCGGAATGACCACCAGCCCGATGCCCAGTCCCCACAGCAATTGCGGCAGAATTACGCTGAATCCCACCCCTTTGAGCAGAATCGCGCGGAAAATAATCATCCAGTGGTAAATGGGGAAAATATGCGCCAGTTTTTGCAGTGCATCCGGCATATTTTCAACCGGCACGCCGTACCCTGAAAAGAAGAATTCGGTCATGACCCACATCATCGCGCCGAGCATCCCTTGCACCTGATTGCTTGACCACGCCGAGATGACCAGCCCGATACTCAATTCCACAAACAAAAACACCGTCGCCGAGCCGAGCAGCAGCGCCCACGAGCCGCGCATCGGCACGCCGAAACCGTACATCGCCACCAGCAGCATCAAAATGAACGAGATATAGCTCAACAGCACCGGCGGCACGGCTTTGGCGATAATCAGCTCGAACCGCCCCATTGGTGTGACCATCAACTGTTCCAACGTGCCCAATTCGCGTTCGCGGGCAATGGCAATGGATGCCAGCATCAGGGCAATAGCGAATAGGATCAGCCCCAATTCTGACGGCACGGTGTACACCGATTTTTTCAATTCCTCATTGAAGCGCACCCGCAAGCGTGGCTGTATCAGCGACAGCGCCGCCGACGCATCTTCGCCGACCCACTGCGCCAGCACCCGCCCGTTTTCCGCTTCCACCAGCCCCTGCACCGATGCCAGCGCC
Source organism: uncultured Anaerolineaceae bacterium (assembly GCA_964413895.1). Classification (GTDB taxonomy): domain Bacteria; phylum Chloroflexota; class Anaerolineae; order 4572-78; family 4572-78; genus JANTHQ01. The sequence continues at coordinate 694 of CAYPUV010000065.1, read as the reverse complement.
GCGCGCGCCGCAATCGGGTCGGCACCGTCCATCACAAACGACACCTGCGCCGGTTCACCTATCGGCACGCGCAATCTCTTTTCATATCCGGCGGGAATAATGAGGGCGCTCACCGCGTCGCCGTATTCAATCAGCGGGGTAATCGCGTCCACATCATTTAGAAAATACTGAAAATCGAAGGTTTTGGTGGTCGCCAGCTTCGCCAGCAGTTCCCGACTGGCATCGCTGCGATCGAGATCAACCACGGCGGTGGGCAGATGTTCGATGGGCGCGGCGGTTGACCATGCTACCATCGACATTTCGGTGAGCGGCCCCAGCGTCACCAGAAAAATGATGATTGGGGCGCGGATGAGTTGCGTCAATTCTTTGATGATCAGGGTCCAAATGCGATAAATCATCAGCTCACCCGATGCGTTTTTTGAACAAAAAGATTGACAGCAGCGTCATCGCCACCCCCGTGCCGAACAGGGTGATGGCGGGCATCCACAGCGCGCCCAACCCCTGCCCTTTCACCATCAACCCGCGAATGATGGCGACAAACGGCGTTGACGGCAAAAACGATGCATCCAATTTCACCAAATCGGGGAAAGCGGAGACCGGAAAGAAAATGCCGCTCAAAAAGAAACCGGGAAACATGAAAAACAGAAATCCCACCAACGATGCCGCCGCCTGCGAATTGAGAAAGGTGGCGATG
>CAYPUV010000064.1:0-17150 GCA_964413895.1 uncultured Anaerolineaceae bacterium | reverse complement strand
CTCCTATACCAACCGACACTCCCCCGCCGACCAGCACCTTTACCCCTAAGCCAAGTTTTGCTTTCCAGGTGGCCGAAATTTACAAAGACTTCACTGCCAATCATTTCTTGACCGGCTATGTGGCCATTGTAAACGGGCAAGAAATACCCATTGGGGGGATGAAGGTCGTGGGCCGCTTTGAACCGGGCGGCGACTATCACGAGAGTCCGCTCTCAAAATGGTTCTTGGAAGGCTATTCCGCGCTCGGTGAGGTGGTCAAAAGCGGCAGTGTTAAGTTCGAGCCGCCAGGCGGTATTCTGAAGGGAACCTGGTTCATTCACCTGGAAGATGAATGGGGTACGCGTCTTTCGGAGGATGTGCCGATAGCCACCGACCCTGACAACAAGGAGTGGTTCTTTGTTAAATTCAGGGAGCTTAACTCCACGCCGGTCAGCACCGCAACGCCGGTTCGCGTGGCAGGGGCAACGCCCACCCCCACCTCAATGGCTACATCGGCCCCGGCAACGAGTGGCTGGTCATTTACCGACGTTCAGTTCAAGCCTTTTCAAAGGAGAGGCGTAGTGATATCCGGCAACGTGGTCAACAACACCGGCTCCTCGCAAAAAATTGTGGGCCTGACCGGCACCGTCACCGGCGGTCGGGGCCAGGTTGTCAACGTGCAGGGCAGCCAGACCTATTGGCCGAACTCGGTTGTGCCCGCTGGAGAACAGACGTCTTTTGAACTGCTCGTTTTCGGTGTTCTAACCGTCACAGATTTCAACCTGGGCGTCATTTCTCAGCCGACCGACTAGCGGTATTCCGCCCCAGGGCTTTGGGATCTCGGAGATCGAGCCATATCAACAAAGTGACCGGCACTTCAACAAACGTTGAAACAGGGACAATCGCTGGGTTTTACCCGTAAATTTTGCAGAAAACGCTCATTACAAATGCCGGTCGCTTAACTATATCGTTATCCCGAACTCAGGTAAAAAACGTTAACACAAGGCGCCTACACGAGTTAGGCTCTGTAACCAAGAAATTAATTTCATCATTTTTCATGACAACGTCCAGGAAAAACTATTATGACGATATCTTATCTTCAAAAACTAAAAACCCTGTCCTTCTGGCGCGCTCTGTTGTGCGCCCTGTTGGTTCTTATCCTGACCCTCATAGCCTCGCACCTGCGTCCGTCCTACGCTACCACTATTACAACGAAGACTGTTAACGATGCGCCAGTAGCGCCTATTGTCGTTGACCTGGGTGACGGCACGGTAGTAGACACGCATACTGGGCTGCAATGGCTCCAGAATGCCGGTTTAGGGGGCCTACAGAGCTGGGCTGATGCAGATGCATGGGCTACAGGCCTGTCTTATGCAGGACATAACGACTGGCGACTGCCCTCCGCACTTAATTCTGATGGCAGCGGCCCCTGTTTTTATGGTGGCTGTTCAGACAGCGAAATGGGTCATTTAGCTTATATAGATGGAATAAATAGTTCATCAGGTCCTTTCAGTAATTTAGGGGGAGGTTACTGGACAAGTACGCCGCCCTTTCCGGGCTCTGATTATAGGATGTATACTGTGTTTACTACTGGAAGTGGGAATGGATATCAGGCAGCAATTTCTCCACAACAAGATGGACAGCCTCCAATGCTTATGAATGCCTGGGCTGTGCGTGGTCCGGTCTCGCTACCTGTGGGCAACGATGACCTTGCATCAACCGACGAGGGAACAGCAGTTACTATCAATGTTAGCGCCAATGACACCCCTGTCCCTGGTGGAGCTGCATTAGATCCGGCTTCCATAGAAATAATATCTCCACCTGTCAACGGCTCCGTAGTTCCAAACTTAAATGGTACAGTAACCTATACGCCGACCGCAGGCTTCAGCGGTGATGATTCATTCAGTTATCTAATAAGAGATTTCGACAACCTGCCCTCCACCTCAGCAACTGTTACAGTGACAGTCAATCCGTTAAATAACCTGCCTGTGGCAGTAGATGATGGATACAGCACTGATGAGGATATGGCTCTCACCGTTCCTGCCTCAACAGGAGCCTTGTCTAATGACAGCGACCCTGATGGTGATCCTCTGACGGCAATTCTGGTTGCTGGTTCTGCCAACGGTGCGCTGGCGCTGAATGTGAACGGCAGCTTCACCTACACCCCAACCACCAACTTCAACGGCGCAGACAGCTTCACCTACAAGGCCAATGACGGCTTGCTGGATTCGAACACAGCAACTGTTTCGATCACGGTCAACGCGGTTAACGACGCTCCGGTGGCAGATGATAAGGCAGTGACGACCGATGAAGATATCTCCGCTCCAATTACCCTGACAGGTAGTGATGCGGACGGCAACTCCTTGACCTTCAGCGTGGTCACAGGTCCGGCCAGTGGCAGTCTGAGCGGCGCTGCGCCCAGCCTGACCTACACCCCCAATGCCAACTTCAACGGCGCAGACAGCTTCACCTACAAGGCCAATGACGGCTTGCTGGATTCGAACACAGCAACTGTTTCGATCACGGTCAATGCGGTTAACGACGCTCCGGTGGCTAATGCCGGAGCTGATCAATCCGCCCTCGTTGGAGATATGGTGACTCTGGATGGTAGCGCGTCCAGTGATGTGGACGGCGACCCGCTGACTTATTCCTGGTCAATCATTTCCAGCCCGTTGGGGAGCAGCGCAGCGCTCTCAGACCCTACAGCGGTCAATCCCAGCTTTACCCTTGATCAGCCAGGCACTTACGTGGCACAGCTCATTGTAAATGACGGCGCCACTAACAGTGCGTCGGATACGATGACCATCACCACCGATAGCTCTGCCCCGGTGGCTGATTTCAGCGCCTCGCCGCTGACAGGCCAGTTGCCATTGACCGTTGTCTTCACCGATACTTCAACCGGCGCTATCAATTCCTGGCTATGGGACTTTGGCGATACCGCCACCAGTACCGGGCAAAACCCCAGCCACACCTACACGGCGGCGGGGATCTACACCGTCACACTCACCGTCACCGGGCCGGAGGGAAGCGATACCCAAACCAGGAGCAGCTACATCACCGCTACAACCGGGAATAACCATATGCAGGTGTACGGCTACGTGGACAGCTTCCCGGCCGGTTTGATTGGCGATTGGGTGGTGGATGGCGTGAGCTATACGGCCGATGGCAGCACTCAATTTGAGCAAGAGTATGGCAGCTTCGCCAGCGGTGTTTGCGTCGAAGTGAAGTACCTGCCGGCCACCAACCAGGCGCTAGAAATTGAAACGGAACACGATTACAAGTGCGCCGCCAGCGGTAGCCAGTACAGCGAAACCTACGGTGTTGTGGACGATTTCCCGCCTGGTTTGATCGGCGAGTGGGTTGTTGATGCAATCACTTATACGGCCAACATCAATACCCAATTTGAACAAGAACATGGCCCCTTCTTCGCCGGCGGTTGTGTAGAAGTGAAGTACATTGCCAACACGAATACGGCCGTGGAAGTCAACACAGCCAAGCCCGAAGATTGTGGCGGCGATGACACGCCCGGCAAACAGAAGTTCTATGGCTCGATTGAGGTTGTTCCCGGCGGCTTGATTGGGACATGGACAATAGGCGGCGCGGATTTTGTCAGCACGATCGCAACCGAATTCGAGGAAGAGCACGGCAATTTTGCCCCTGGGCTATGCGCCGAGGTGGAATATTACGAAGACAACGGCGTTAATATAGCGACCGAAATCAAGACAGAATCTCCGTACCACTGCAACGGCGGCACATACACCAATGAAGCATACGGCCTGATAAACAGTTTTCCCGCATCGCTTTACGGCACGTGGACCATTAGCAGCACGACCTACGTCGCCAGTGTCGGCAGCACTGAATTCGAGGAAGAACACGGCTCCTTTGCTATCGGTGTGTGCGTGAAGGTGAAATATTACACAGAGAATGGCGTGAACCGGATGGCAGAGATCAAAACTGAGCAGCCAGAACACTGCCAGGGTAGCTCCTTGCTTGGCGCCAGTAAGCTATATGCCGCCATTGATAGTTTCCCCCCAGACCCGCACATTGGAGAATGGATAATTGGCGGGGCAGTGTTCACGACTACAGCCGCGACCGAATTCGAGCCGGAACACGGGTCCTTCGCAGTGGGTGCATGTGTGGCAGCGAAGTATACAACCGTTAACGGGGACAACTTCCTGATCAAAGTCAAAACGGAACGCACCTACAAGTGCCAGGGCAGTAGCGGTGAGGAGTTCACTGCTTACGGCGTTATTGAAGTGCTGCCCCCTGGCCCAGCCATCACCGGCGCCTGGCAAGTCAGCGGTATCATCTACGAAGTCGGCGCCAGCGCTCATCTCGAACAGGAATACGGCTTCTTCGCCGTGGGCGCTTACGTAGAGATCAAATACACCATCAGCAACACAGTTCGCCTGGTCACCAAGATCGAAACCCACGTCGCCCCTGGTGCGGGCGCAACCACGCGCATCGGCGTGTTAGATGCCCACGACAGCAGCAATGATTGGGACGATTGGGTTGTAGGTGGCGTCACATATACGACCGATCCAGCCATTGAGGTAGGTGCAGGCAACCAGTTTCCTCAAGTAGGGCAGATGGTTCACATTAATGTATATGAAAATGCCGGTACACAGTATGTAACAACCGTGGCGCGAGCACGCCAACTGTTTCTGCCAGTCGTGTTGAAATATAGTGAGGTGCGCTTATGGCCCGCAATGGTTCTTCACCGGTAAGGGGAAAATCATTATGACAATATCTTATCTTCAACAACTAAAAATCCTGTCTTTCTGGCACACTCTGTTAGACACCCTGTTGGCTCTTATCCTGGCCCTTATGGCCCCGCCCCTGCGTCCGGCCTACGCCGCCGCTATCACCGTGAATACCCCCGATGACGAGCTAAACAGCGACGGTGACTAAAGTCGTTTGACAAAACAAGAAAAATCCTTTTGATGAAAAATTTTTACCCCCTCCCCTTAATCCCCTCCCCCAAATTTGGGGGAACACCCAAAGGGCACAGGTGCAACAGCCGTGGTCCACTGTCTGCGCACCAAAGTGTTCAGGGCTGTTGCAAAGTCGCTTGACAGAAAATTAGAAACTGTTTCTTTTACCCCCTCCCCCAAATTTGGGGGAGGGGGCCAAAAAGGGCGTGTGCCCTTTGGGTGCACTCCCCCCTTCCCCGCCGGGGAAGGGGGGATGGGGGAAAAGTAACAATTTGTTGAAACCTTAAAATTTACTTTGCAACAGCCGTGCCAAAGTGTTGTATATTATTGACGCCTACGATATAATTTGGGTATCTACTCAGCCACAGATACCCAAAGGGCACAGGTCGGACAGAACACGGATACCCAAAAGGTACAGGTGACGTGGATCATACAGATTTTTATGGATTTTTCTAAAAATATTTTAAAAATCTGCGTTAATCCCTGCGATCCGTGTTCATCTGTGTTCTATCTTCCATCAGCCGGGGTAGTTACTAATTTTGGTGTATAATAGCTGTGGAGAAATGGCATGAACTGGCAGCAATGGTGGAAACGAGATCATAGCCGGCGGGAAATTATGAGCGCCGGCTGGGTGGCGCCGGAGCCTGCTCGCTGCGTGCAATGCGGCATTTGCTCTTACAATTGCCCCATTGGCCTCGATGTGCGCCAGCACGTCTGGTTGAGCCGGCCAATCAAAGACAGCCATTGCCTGACCTGCGGCGAATGTGTGGCCCGATGTCCACGTGGCGTGTTACGTTTTGAGCGGACCTCCCTTTTCAATACGTAATGCGTAATGCGTACCACGAGTCCATTATGGGATCAGAAAAGAGACTGATATGGCACGTCGCTATCTCATCATCGGCGCGGGCGCAGCCGGTATCGCTGCGGCCGAGGCCATCCGCGAGCGGGACCCGACCGGCCACCTTCTACTCATCGGTGAGGAACCGCATAGTTTTTACTCTCGGCCCGGCCTGGCCTATTATCTGACCGGCGAGTTACCCAAACGCCAGTTGTTTCTTCCCCAGGCAGAGACCTTTCAACGCCTCGAGGCCAGGGCTGTTGCTTTGGACCTGCCAGCCCACCAGGTGACCCTGGATGACGGCAGCAGCCAGACTTACGACCGTTTGCTGATCGCCACCGGCTCCCTGGCCGCCAGGCTGCCTATCCCTGGCGCAGACTTGAAGGGCGTGGTCAAACTGGACAACCTGGACGACGCCCGCCATATCCTCGAGCTGGCCCGTCGAGGCAAAGCGGCGGTCGTGGTGGGGGGTGGCATCACCGCCCTGGAAATAGTCGAGGGTCTGGTAGTCCGCGGCTTGAAAACGCACTACCTGCTCCGGGGTGATCGCTACTGGCGCAACGTCCTCGACGAGACCGAATCGCGTATTGTGGAGCAGCGCCTGCAAGACGAAGGGGTTCGGTTGCACCATCACACCCGGTTGAGGCAAATTCTGGGCAGGCGCGGGCGGGTGGTCGGAGCGCAAACCGAAGATGGCCGGCAGATCAACTGTCATCTGGTCGCTATTGCGGTGGGCGTGCGTCCTCGCCTGGAATTGGCCGAAGCCGCCGGGATCCAGACCGAGCGCGGCATTCTGGCCGACGAATACTTGCAAACCAGCGCCCCCGACGTGTTTGCCGCCGGTGACGTGGCCCAGGTGTTTGACTCCTTCTCCGGCAAAACTGTTCTGAATACGCTGTGGGGCGTGGCCGTGGCTCAGGGGCGGGTTGCCGGTCAGAATATGGCTGGCGGGCGCACCCCCTATCGCAAAGAGGTGCCCTTTAACGTCACTCGTCTGGCCGGTTTGACCACTACGATCATTGGTACCGTCGGTCGCGGGGCGGATGAGGACCTGTTGAGCATCGCCCGGGGTGACAGTGAAACCTGGCGGTATCTCCCCGATGTTATCGCCGTCCAGACAGACTTCGACGTCAACCGCCTCCGCATTGTGATGGGGTCGCAGACTATTCTGGGGGCAGTCGTGATGGGGGAGCAGAGCCTCTCCCGGCCCCTGCACCACCTGATCGCCCACCAGGTTGACATCACCTCTATTCGCGCTCGATTGCTTGCCCCCCATGCCCCCTTGGCCGATCTGATCACCGATTTCTGGCTCACCTGGAGACGTCACCATGCGCCGTCGCAGTTATGAACTTTGGTATGCTTTGCTGGCGATTGTCTTGATTACGCTGACCTACGCCCTGGCCGTTACCCACCTGAACGCTGAGTCGGCGTCAAGTGGTCTGTTTGGGCATCTGTTAGGTGTGGTCGGTTTTGTACTCATGCTTATGACCGAAACGCTTTACTCACTGCGCAAGCGTTCCCGCCGGGCACGTTGGGGCCGGATGGCCTCCTGGCTCCAATTTCACATTTTCACCGGTTTGGTCGGGCCTTACCTGGTGCTATTGCACACGGCCTGGCGGTTCAACGGCCTGGCCGGGGCGGTCACCCTGTTGACGGCCGTGGTGGTGATCAGTGGTTTTATTGGACGTTACATCTATACCGCCGTGCCGCGCACCGCCGATGGCGTGGAACTGGCCGCCAGAGAGCTGGAACTTCAGCTTGTTGCCGCCGAGACTGAATTACAACACTGGCTCGCTGCCAGTCCCGAAAAAAATCGGGGCTTGTCTCAACACCTGCTCAGCTTATCTCAAGTCCCCCAAGGTACCTGGTTGCTAGTGTTGGGGCGTACATTTTTAGAGTGGGGTTATCGCTGGCAGTGGCGGCGAGAAAGGCGGCGCATGGAAGGCCTGGCTCAAAGCCAGGTCCAAGAGTTGGAGAGACTACTCAACCGTCGCCGCACCCTGCACCGCCAGATGGCTTCCCTGGCGTTGGGGCGACGGATGCTAGCTTTGTGGCACGCGGTGCATATCCCCCTTGGTATGGCGCTCTTCACCACTGCCTTTATTCACATTGGCGCGGCCCTCTACTACGCCACGCTTCTCAAGTGACTGAGGAGGTCCGTTGATGAACAAGCGACTGGGTTGTCTTTCTGGAAGCGGCTTTCTGGCTATTGCCGCCGCCTTATTGGTGGTGATCAGCCTGGTTTTCATCAACGGCGGGGCAATGTTTAGCCCAGGCTCCCTCAATGCCCAGACCGGACAGACTCCCCTGGGTAATGTCCTCGCCCACGCCGACCTCGCCGAACAGTGCTCCGCCTGCCACACTGCCCCTTGGAGCCGGGAAACGATGGCCAATCGCTGCCTGGTCTGCCACACGGAGGAGGCAGCCCAATTGCAGGATCCGCAGAGTCTCCACAGCAAGATGCTGCCGCCAGGCGACCCGCCGACTTGCCGGGGGTGTCACACCGAACACCAGGGCGCAACCGCCCCCTTGACCGTGATCGACTCCGAACGCTTTCCCCACGAGGCGGTTGGCTACGCCTTGCAAGGCCATCAAACTATGTCCGATGGGCGTCCCTTCACTTGTGATGACTGCCACCAACAAGATCCGACCCGTTTCGAGTTGAGTACTTGTGATGACTGCCACCGGAACCTGGACCCGTCCTTCATTCAAACCCACGTGGAGACCTTTGGCCGAACCTGTCTGGCTTGCCACGACGGTCTAGACACCTACGGCCCGGTATTTGATCATAACCTGGTGGCTTTTCCCTTACAAGGTAAACACGCACCTCTTACTTGTAGTGACTGTCATCAAGGGGCGCAAACCATTGCCGATTTGCAAGCTGCGCCCCCGGAGTGCTTTGCCTGCCATCAACAGGACGACGCCCACAATGGCGAGTTTGGTCAGGACTGCACCCGGTGCCACACTCCTGACACTTGGGAGGGAGCAACCTTCGACCACTCCCTGACGATGTTCTCCCTCACCGGAGCCCACACAGAGACAGAATGTACCGCTTGCCACATAGATAACGTTTTCAAGGGCACGCCGCAAGGGTGCTTTGCCTGCCATCAACAGGACGACGCCCACAATGGCGAGTTTGGTCAGGACTGCACCCGGTGCCACACTCCTGACACTTGGGAGGGAGCAACCTTCGACCACTCCCTGACGATGTTCTCCCTCACCGGAGCCCACACAGAGACAGAATGTACCGCTTGCCACATAGATAACGTTTTCAAGGGCACGCCCCCGGAGTGCTTCGCCTGCCACACCGACCCTAAAATGCACGCTGGTCTGTTTGGTCCCGAGTGTATCAATTGCCATACGACGAACGCATGGACGCCGGCTCAATACAATCTTCCTCACACCTTTCCCATGGACCACCGCGAGCGGGAGATCAAGCCTTGCCAAACATGTCACCCCACCGATCTGCAAACCTACACTTGCTACGGCTGCCACGAACACAAACCGGCTGAAATCCAGCACAAACACCTCGAAGAAGGTATTCCTCAGTTTCAAGATTGCGTGCAATGCCATCCCACCGGGTACGAAGATGAGGCTGAAAAAGGCGAATAGGTGCAGTTCACATCAAGCACCCCGCATATCATACAAGCCTCCTCGTTAACAAAAATCAGTACATTCCCAAAAAACAAAGGCGACCCAATATTGGGTCGCCTTTGGTAATAAGCACGCAAGAACGATGTAGAAGCCAATCAATGAGCCACCAGGGACTCGAACCCTGAACCGGCTGATTAAGAGTCAGCTGCTCTGCCAGTTGAGCTAGTGGCCCATGCACGAATATAACACAGTTAAGTTTTATCAGCAAATTGTAGGCCATTTTACAACTTTTAGAGAACTGAGATATAATATGTGCAGCACATGATGAGGAAGGATGTTATACCCCTATGGGTGACCAGCCAACGCCACAAGACGCAGCTCGGTTATTATTTCAACTAAAAAACAACCTGCACCGTGTTCACCAGACAAAAACTGCCTCTGGCCTATCTGCGCAGATGGCAATGCTACGCACATGGCAATCAAAGCGATTGGCTCGCACCCACGCCGATTTACTGGCCAGCAAGCGGTATGGCCCAGCATGCCGTTTCTTTCTTGCTGACATCTACGCCCCCCGCGATTTTTCTCAACGCGATCATGACATCGAACGTATGTACCACTTTATGCTCAAGTTTCTCCCCAAACGACTTTTACACCCTTTAACTCTGGCCATCGAATTAAACACCCTGACCCATCACCTGGATAACACCCTGCTTGACGCGCTCATTAACCACCTGGGCATTACAACAGCCATCACTGCCGAACAGTACGCCGAAGCTTACCGTATTTGCAACAATTATAATGAACGTGCTCAACAAATTAACATGGTCGTAGAAATCGGTCACAACCTGGGTCGACTCTCCCGCCTGCCGCTCATCAGTTTTAGCTTGCGTCTGGCGCGCAAGCCGGCTCACCAGGCAGGATGGCTTGAACTGCAAGACTTCCTGGAACGTGGCTTGGATGCGTTTAAGCAAATGCGGGGAACGAAAACCTTTCTAACCACAATTGAACAACGGGAACGCCAGATATTAGATCAGATTTTTACCCGTCACCCTCAACCTTTTACCTTATAATATGCGCTTGCAACACCACTCATTATCCCAAAAACACTACCAGACAACCAGTACGCGGCAAGCACTCATAACGTTATGCGCAAAAAACGAATACTTATCGTTGATGACGATAAAGATATACTCTTTTTAATAGCCCACAGCATTAGACGGTTGGCCCCCACGTTCGAGGTGCTTACCGCCACCGACGGGCAGGTAGCTCTGGCAGAAGCTAGCAAAAAGCCTTTCGATTTAGTCCTAACCGACCACATGATGCCGGAAATGACCGGCCTTCATCTGGCGCAAACTATCCGACAGCAAAATCCAGATACCAAAATTGTGCTTATGACGGCCTATGGCTCGCAGCATTTAAATAAATCGCTCAAAGAAGTGATGGTAGACAGCTATATTACCAAACCGTTTAAGATCCCGGAAATCCTTGAACTTGTAAGTAAATTGCTCCTCCACACCCCACCAACAGATGTTGTCGTTGGCAAATCCGCCGACTTACCTCCCCGCGTTGTGGAAGAATTGCAAACCCTGTGGAATGACACCAAAGCAAATGTTGTATTATTGCTGAACACCGACGGTCGTCCCTTAAAAGCAGTCGGTGATACAGATTCTACAACTATGTCGCGCCTGGCAACGTTTGTGGCTGATAATTTTTTATCCGTAATGGAATTGGCCACGCTCCTGGGCGACAACGCCTCATCCTTCAAATCCAGTTATCACGAGGGAGACAAGTACAATATTTACGCACACAGCGTTAACGGAGAATATTTTCTGGCGGTTGTTTTCAGTGCTGCCTACAAACCCGGCCCTATTTGGGTGTACACCAAGCAAGCAGCCGCAAAATTAGCTACCCTGCTCAATAATCAAAGGTGAGGCTCTATCGCCATATCCGCTGTGTACCGTCGCAACGACGGATACTTCCACGCCACCCATGCCGTTAACAACACCGTCGCCAGGCCGCCGGTGACAATGGCGAAGGGAACTCCAACCACCGCTCCCACCAGCCCCGCTTCCAGCTCTCCCAACTGTGGACCGCCCATGAAAAAGATCATATTCACGCTGGTCATCCGCCCTCGCAGATGGTCGGGAGTGAGTAGTTGCCGCAGCGTCCCCCGAATCACCGTCGAAACTGTGTCACCCGCACCGGTTAAACTGAACAACACATAAGACAGTACCCCCCACGTTAAAAGCCCAAACAGGGCTGTCGCCACCCCATAAACTGCTACGCTCACCAGCAGGGTCACGCCCTGCCGCCGAATGTCTCGCCGCAAAGCGACAATCATCCCCGCTATGACCGCCCCCACCGGCTGAGCCGTCGCCAGCAATCCGTAGCCCTGCACCCCCAATCCCAAAATATCGGCGGCAACGATGGGCAGCATCGTCCGCGCCGAAGAGAAGAAGGTGGCAAAAAAGTCGAGTAACATGGTACTCCAAATGAGTGGCGTGCGACGGGTAAAGCGGATCCCCTCCACCAGTGCCGACCATCCCATTCCGCCACGTCCATTTGCCGGTTGCCCGCGATAATCCATCGCCAACAGCGCGTAAATCACCCCGCCAAAAGTCAGTGCATCAATGGCATACACCCAGCCAATCCCCACCGCTGCCACCAGTACCCCTGCCACACCTGGCCCGATGATGGTTCCCACATACCAAAGCAGGGTATTCAAACTGACGGCATTGGTTAAATGCTGACGTGGCACCAAATGCGGCACCAGCGATTGCCGCGCCGGTTCATCGAAAGCTGTGACCGCCGCCCCCGCTGCGCTGACCAAATAAATCATCGGCACAGTAATGTGCCCGGTGAAGGTCATCACCGCCAACCCCGCCGAAAACAACGCCAGCAGGCTCTGTGTCCACAACATCAGCGTGCGCCGATTACGCGCATCGGCAAACAATCCCCCCAGCAAGGCAAACAAAACGATGGGCACAATGCGCACCAGTCCCAATGTGCCCAGGCCCAACGCCTCACCGTTGAGCGAGATGGTTTTTCCCAATATCGTCAGCGAATAATCTGTGCCGCGTAGCAAATCGAACACGTGCCAGTTGACGGCTATCACCAGCATTTGCGACCCCAGGGTGGAAATCAACCGCCCTCCCCAAAACAGTCGAAAATCCCGGTGTTGCAGCGCGACCAATCGTGGGGAATGTTGTTGTCCCATACCTGCCTCCAGATTTACCCAAAATTGGGCTGAGTGTACCGAAACACGTATGATTATACAAATCGCCCGCCGCCGTATTCGGTCACATCTTGCCAATTGGTCAGGCGTGGCAAAATGTATTAAAATCTTCCGCACACAGAAAACCACGCAAGGAGCACCTGTTATGAAAAAACGAGTCTTTTCCGGCATTCAACCCACCGGCAATATCCACATTGGCAACTACCTGGGCGCAATCAAACAGTGGGTAGCGTCACAGGTGGAATACGACAATATCTTTTGCATTGTTGACTTGCATGCCATCACCGTGCCGCAAAACCCCGCCGAACTGAAAGCCAGTATTCGCAAGCTAGCAGGGTTGCTGTTTGCCGCCGGGATTGACCCCGAACAATCGGTGCTGTTTGTGCAGTCGCACATTGCCGCCCATGCTGAACTGGCGTGGATTTTGAATTGTGTCACCCCGATGGGCTGGATGGAACGGATGACGCAATTTAAAGAAAAAGCGGGCAAAGACCGCGAGCGGGCATCGGTGGGCTTGTTCGATTACCCCGCGTTGATGGCCGCCGATATTTTGCTGTACGATACCCATCTGGTTCCCGTTGGCGAAGACCAAAAACAACACCTGGAGTTGACCCGTGACATTGCCCAGCGCTTCAACCATCTGTACGGCGAAACATTTGTCGTGCCGCGACCGGTCATCCCCCAAATAGCAGCACGCGTAATGGGGCTGGACGACCCCACCAAAAAGATGAGCAAAAGTGAAACGGGCAACTATCACGCCATTCACCTGCTTGATTCACCCGATATTATTCTGAAGAAAGTTAAACGCGCCACCACCGACTCACGACGGGACATTCGGTTTGATGAGAACCGCCCCGGTGTGAACAACCTGCTCACCATCTACCAGGCATTTACCGGACAATCAGCAGCGGAACTTGAGGCACATTTCGCGGGTAAAGGCTACGGCGACCTGAAAAAAGAGCTGGCAGAAATCATCATCACAGGGTTGCGCCCCATTCAAGAACGATACGCCGAATTCACCGCCGACCCCGCCCAGTTGGATGCGCTGCTCGCCCAAAGCGCCGACAAAATCCGCCCCATTGCCGAAACTACCATGCAGCGTGTGCGTGAGCGGTTGGGGTTGAGTTAAGCGTATCCAGAAAAACACATCAGCGGGTATTCTCTACTGAGCAGAGACAATGGAACAATTTTTCAGCGGTAATTGGCAGGGCGCGCCGTTTCAACTTTTTGGCCCACCGCATTTGATGGCCCTGGCGATTCTGGTGGCCGTGAATTTATCGTTTCTTTTTTTGCGTCGCACCCCCAACGTCGCCGTTCGGCGGGGTGTGCGTTATGCCCTGGCTGCAATTTTATTGCTGGATGAGCTGGGCTGGCACTTGTGGAACGTCCACGTGGGCATCTGGCAGATCCAAACAATGCTCCCCCTGCACCTGTGCAGTGTGATGGTTTATCTCAGTGCCATAATGCTCATCAGCAAAAATTACACCCTGTATGAATTTGTCTATTTCCTGGGAATTGGTGGGGCATCACAGGCTTTTATCACCCCCGATGCCGGAATTTATGGCTTTCCGCACTTCATCTTTTTTCAAGTGCTCATCTCGCACGGGGCAATTATCACTGCTGGCATTTATATGACCGTGGTGGAAGGCTATCGCCCCACGTGGCAATCGGTGAAACGGGTGGCGATTATCACCAATGTGTACCTGGTGTTGGTGGGCATTGTCAATTGGGCAATCGGCAGCAACTATTTATTCCTCGCCCGCAAACCTGCCAGCGCCAGCTTGATGGATTTTCTGGGACCCTGGCCATGGTACATCATCAGTCTGGAAGTGGTGGGGCTGGTGATGATGCTACTACTGTATGCGCCGTTCGCGGTGAAAGATAAAAAAGATAACGTTGGAGATTGAGAATTGAATCTCCAGTCAACTAACCCCACCATTGAGGAGGGTTTATGCTTCCCATTCCAATTCCCGGCTTCGGTGACTTGCAACTTGAACATTTGGTGCTGGATTATAACGGCACGCTGGCGCATGATGGCGTGCTGCTCGACGGGGTGGCAGAGCGATTGAATGCGCTGGCAGAACACTTGCAAATCCACGTCATCACCGCCGATACTTTTGGCAAGGCGCAGGAAAATTTGGCTGATGTGACTTGCACGCTTTCGATTTTGCCGCCGGGGGCGCAGGATGCCGCCAAACGCCACCACGTGGAATCGTTGGGCACAGAACACACCATTGCTATCGGTAATGGACACAACGATGCGCTGATGCTGGAAATGGCAGTGGTGGGCATTGCCGTGGTGCAGGGCGAGTGCGCCGCGGCTGCCACCGTGATGGCAGCCGACATTGTCGCCCCCAATATTCTCGCCGCGCTGGATCTACTGGCGAACCCCCTGCGGCTGAAAGCGACCTTGCGCTTCTGACGAGGGGTAAAGGATAAGTGATAAATGACCAGGTCCAACCCCATCCGCGCCGAACCCATCCCCTATCGCGTATGGGGCACAGGGTTTGAAGCGCACACCTTGCAACAAATCGAAAACGCCGCCCACCTGCCCATTTCGCAAGCCGCCGCCCTGATGCCCGACGGTCATCCCGGCTATGGATTGCCTATCGGCGGGGTGCTGGCAACCGAAAATAGCGTCATCCCCTATGGTGTGGGGATGGACATTGCCTGCCGCATGCGGATGAGCATTTTCCACGAAATGCCGGATATTCTCCGCGCCCAGCACGACCGTTTTGCCAACGCGCTGCGCTTCAACACCCGTTTTGGCATCGGTGACCGCGATGGAGCGTGGGAACCGCGCCAGCGTCGCCAGCATCCCGTTTTGGATGACCCCCGCTGGCGAGAGATTCCGCTGCTGCGCCGCCTGCACGATAAAGCCGTTGCCCAACTTGGCACTTCCGGCACATCGAACCATTTTGCAGAGTGGGCGCGGCTCGACGTGCTGGAAGATGTGCCGCAATTGGGATTGAAAGCCGGTGAAACGCGGCTCTGCTTCGTCACCCATTCTGGTTCGCGCGGCGTGGGAGCAACCATCGCCCAAGAGTACACCCGCATCGCCAAAAATCTGCACCCTGATCTTCCAAAAAAATATCGGGAACTGGCGTGGCTCAATTTGAACAGCGCGGTGGGGCAGGAGTATTGGCTGGCGATGCAAGTGGCGGGCGAGTTCGCTTCAGCCAACCATCAGGTCATCCATCAGACGGTCATCGCTGCCGCTGGACTGGACGTTGCCGCAGCGGTGGAAAATCATCACAATTTTGCCTGGGAAGAAGAATACAGCGGACGCAAATGGATTATCCATCGCAAGGGAGCCACCCCTGCCGCCAAAGGGACACTGGGGGTTGTTCCCGGCACGATGGCTGACAAAGGCTATTTGGTGGAGGGACTGGGAAACGAGACCGCGCTCAACT
This sequence comes from uncultured Anaerolineaceae bacterium, assembly GCA_964413895.1. Taxonomy (GTDB): domain Bacteria; phylum Chloroflexota; class Anaerolineae; order 4572-78; family 4572-78; genus JANTHQ01. Next base: position 1,157 of record CAYPUV010000064.1, on the reverse strand, counting down.
CATCGAGTCACGGCGCGGGACGTCCCCGCTCTCGAACCGCGAGCAAACAGATGATTACCCGTCACCAGCGCGATACCTACTTGAGAGAACGGGGTGTTGAGCTGTTGAACCCGGATGCCGGGGTGGACGAAGCGCCGCAGGCATACAAAAATCCCGCTGCAGTGATGGCGCAGCAGCAGGATTTAGTGCGCGTGCTGGCAACCTTTATGCCGCTAATGGTGATGATGGACAGCGAGAAAAAATTCAAACGCCGGCGGAGTAAAAAAGGGAAACGCCGCAAACGAAGATAGCCTGTCGGGGCAAAATTTACATGCACGCCGCGCTGCACGCCGCTGCCGCATCCAGCACCCGGGCAATGTCGTCGGCGGTGATGCCATAATGCGTCACCGCGCGGATGATGCCGCTATCATCGCCGATGTGGATACCCCGCTCCGCCATAAATGCGCTGAATTTGCCCGCCGGGTTTTCATCCAGCCGGTAGAAAACCATGTTGGTGGCTTGCCATTCCACGGTGAAACCGGGAATTTCCGCTAGCCCGTCCGCCAGCAGTTTGGCATTTTGATGGTCTTCCGCCAGCCGCTCGACCATCTCGGTGAGCGCGAGAATCCCCGCCGCAGCGAGAATGCCTGCCTGCCGCATCCCCCCGCCGACCATCTTCCGCCAGCGCCGCGCCCGCGCAATAAAATCAGCGTCGCCCACCAGCATCGTTCCCACCGGCGCGGACAATCCCTTGGAAAGACACACCGAGACGCTATCGTAATGTTGGGCAATCTCGCGCACATCCACCCCCTGCGCCACCGCCGCATGGAACACCCGTGCGCCGTCGAGGTGCATTTTCAACCCGTGCCGTTTTGCCAGCGCGCGGGCTTCCGCCTGATAGCCGAGCGGCAACACTTTGCCATCCTGCGTGTTTTCCAAACAGAGCAGGCGGGTGATGGCGAAATGGTAATCGTCCGGTTTGATGGCGGCTTCCACTTTTTGCAGGTTCAGCGTGCCGTCCGGCTCAAAATCGAGCGGCTGGGGCTGGATGCTGCCCAGCACCGCCGCGCCGCCCGCTTCGTAGCGGTAGGTGTGCGCCGACTGCCCGACAATGTATTCATCGCCGCGCTGGCAATGGCTCAACAGCGCCAGCAGGTTTCCCTGCGTGCCGCTGGTGG
>CAYPUV010000063.1:0-17354 GCA_964413895.1 uncultured Anaerolineaceae bacterium | reverse complement strand
AAATTGACTTTGCAACAGCCGTGCCCTATGTTGCAGCAACCGTGGGAGGATTACAACAGCCCCAATTTTACAGCGATTTCTTTCAGCACCTCATTATCCGGCTCTAACGCTTGCGCTTTCTTCCATACGCGCGCCATTTCTTTTCTGTCGCCCAACCGAGCCAAACAAATAGCTTGCGCCACATATTCCATGTCAATCTGTGTGCATCTGTGTTCTATTTCATCACGCCTTTTCCCGCAAAAACTGCAGCACTTCCGGGTCGATTTTCGCGCCATCCTGCCAGCGTTCTTCCAAATTTTCAATGCCGCAGAAATCCCACAAGGCCTGTCGGGTAGCGTCATCATATTCCCCGCTGATGTCGCCGTTGTACAGTTCCAGTTTCGCCAGCCCGGTTTGCAGTTCCCGCGCCAAATCGGGGGTGATAGGGAGCAGGTCGTTTGCTGCGCTTTTGCCGAAGTAGAGTATGTGCAGCCTGTACAGCCGCTGCAGTTCCTTGATGGGGGTGGGGTGGTCATCCACGCGCAGGTCAATGAAAATGTCATTGAAGCCGCCGTAGCCCCCCTTTTCCTTCACCACCAGCAGCGATGCGCTCTGCTGGCCGCGTTTGTCGCCGCCCGCCGCCTGTCCTGCCGCCAGCGCCGCCAACAGTCGCTCTGCCAGCGAGCCGGTGGTGGTTTCAAACGTGTCTGCCATTGCGTTGACGGTGGCCGCGCTCACCAAAATATTGCCTTGCGCGGCGTAATGCTCACCGGTGCGCCCACCTGCCCAATCGTGGCATTTTGCCCCGGTGAAGGTTGCCGCATCTCCCTGGGCCGAGACGATACCCACTTGCCGCATGTCGCGGTCGGCGTCGGCGTCGGTGAGCCGGGCGATGGTTTCTTGCGCGGTGTGCCCCTGCGCCAGCAGCGCCAGTCCTTCGGGACCGTAGGCGGTATTGGCATACGATTGGGTGGCGATTGCGCCGACGCCCGCTTCCGCCCAGGGGACGGCGTTGCCCACCGCCAGAAATTTTGATTGCACGGCGATGCCCAGTTCGCCGGTGACAGGGTCAAGCGCAACAATGGAAAAGGTGGAAGGATGGGGGGAACGGATTCTCATCAGAACGAACTCCTGAAAATATGGTTTGGGTTTCGCATTCAAAGTTGCAGGTTAGAGGGAACCTGAAACTTGAAGCTTTGGACTTCACTATCTTTTTGCCGGTTTGCAGGTAGCGTGCAAATAGGCAAAATCGCCGCGTGGCGGCATTAATTCCGCAATATCAATAATTTCGTATTTTTCTTTGCCCAGAACAATAATGTCGCCGGTTTTGGGTTCCGTGTCCATGTTTTGAATGCCACCCACGTCGCGGCGCCCAGGCACTACGATGCTCACTTTATAGGTAGTCACTGCTAACTCCTTTGTTAAACAACTATAATTGAAACGGATAAAAACGATCTTAAATAAGGTTTCGGTAGCGGAGTTTGAATGAAAGGTCAGCGGCAATATTTCTCATGATATGATACCCCAGGTCGGTATCGCTTTCGCACAGCGCAAGAAACACCTGGCAGTCGATGGCAAGTACGGATGTGTGGGTAGTGGTTTTAACGGTAGCAGAGCGAGTGCCGCTGTCCACCAATCCCATTTCCCCAAAACTTTGTCCGGTACCCAACGTAACCACCACCGAATCTGATTTGTCTTCCGTCTCTTCCGGATCAGTGATGATTTCCACCGTGCCATCTTGGATGAGGAAAAAATTATCCGGTGGGGCATTATATTTAACGATGATGGCGTCGGGGGGGTAAGTTTTGGGCGTGCATAGTTGCGCCACCTTGTCCAGTGCCTCGTCAGAGAGGCCAATAAACATTTCAATATGCTTTAAAAAATCTTTTTTATCTGACATTGCACACTCCGAAAAATGTAGCTAAAGATTGGTTGACAGGCATGAACGAAGAATGAAAAGTTATGGCAACTATTTACCCCTCCTGCTTATTCCCGCCTTTTTGGGAATACAGCGGGAGGGAAGAGGAAAAACTAAAGATGCCAGTTGGCTATTAAATACCATACCGCCTGAGTGGATACAAGTTGTGTCGGATGTTTTTATTATAACACGGCAATTTCATGATTGCCATATTTACCGCTCTGGAGGAGTGCTCTGGCTGAAATGCACCCATTGAAAGCCAACAATTTGCTAAAATGGCCGCCTTCGTTTACAATCCTCTTTTGGTATTTACGGGGACATTTATGTTTGAGGACTTGCAAGACAAACTACAAAACATATTTGATAACCTTTCTCGACGCGGGAGGCTCTCCGAAGCGGACGTGAGCACGGCGCTGCGAGAGGTGCGTCTTGCCTTGTTAGAAGCCGACGTTAACTTTAAGGTGACAAAAGATTTTGTGGGGCGGGTAAAAGAACGAGCTATCGGTGCTGAGGTAGCCAAAAGTCTGTCACCCGCTCAGCAGGTAATTAAAATAGTTAACGAGGAGTTGGTGCAAACACTGGGCGAAGCGGCCCCGCTGAACCTGGGAGGTGCTTCGCCCCACGTAATTATGCTGGTTGGTTTGCAGGGTGCAGGTAAAACCACAATGGCGGCCAAACTGGCCCTCCATCTGCGGCATCGTGGCCAGCGCCCCCTAATGGTTGCCGCCGACACCCGCCGCCCCGCCGCCATTGAGCAGCTCAAGATACTTGGTAAACAAATTGACATTCCTGTTTACACCACCGACCCCAGCATCGCGCCGCCCACCATCTGCGCCAACGCCCTAAAAGTTGCCCGCGAAAAAGCGTACAGCACAGTGGTATTAGACACAGCTGGTCGCCTGCACATCGATGACCAGTTGATGGATGAACTGTCTCAAATCAAAGCCAAAACCACTCCCCAAGAAATCTTACTGGTAGTTGATTCGATGACCGGGCAAGATGCGGTGAAAGTGGCCGCTGGCTTTAACAAGCAGGTCAACATTACTGGACTGATTTTAACCAAAATCGATGGCGACGCACGCGGCGGCGCAGCCATTTCAGTGCGGGCCGTTACCGGTGTGCCCATTAAATTCCTGGGGACGGGCGAAAAGCTCAACGAGCTTGAAATATTTTACCCTGACCGTTTGGCGTCACGCATTTTGGGTATGGGTGATATGCTCACGCTCATTGAACAGGCCGAGGCCTCTATGGATCAGGAGGTCGCTGCCGAAGCTGCAGAGAAATTGTTGGGAGGCAGTTTCAATTTGGATGATTTTCTCAAACAGCTGTGGCAGATAAAAAAAATGGGACCAGTCAACAAACTGCTTGAGCTTGTGCCTGGGATGAACCAGCTTGCCAAACAAATCCCCGCCGCTGAGGCCGAAAAACAATTGACAGTGACAGAAGCCATCATCAACTCGATGACTATGAAAGAACGCAAGCGTCCCAAAATCTTAAACGCCAGTCGTAAACGTCGCATTGCCAGGGGCAGCGGCACAACTGTCCAAGACATCAACCAACTGCTCTCGCAATTCCGGCAAATGCAAAAAATGATGCGCCAATTTCGTGACCCCCGTAAACGACGTGGATTGATGAATATGTTTGGATGATAAATCTGTTGCGTAACCCTTAAACCCTGAAGCTTAACCTCAATAATCAGTATTTGATTCACAAATGGAGTAAAAAACATTATGGTAAAAATTAGACTTCGTCGTACAGGAGCAAAAAAAAGAGCCAGTTACCGCATTGTGGTTGCGCCATCACGCGCACCGCGTGATGGGCGGTTCATTGAAATTATTGGGCACTACAACCCCCGCAAAGACCCCCCCGCCGTGGTCATTAAAGAAGATCGTCTGTTCCACTGGCTGTCAACAGGGGCGCAAATGACCGATTCTTTGCAGCGGATCTTAAAAAGTAATGGTACCCTGGAGCGCTATGAGCAGTTCAAAACCGGTGCGCCGGTAGCTGAATCAGCCCCGGTCGCCGAAACTGAAGCAGCCTAAAGCCCACTTTCAATAGAACACGGAAACTTACATCAACCAAATTGCTGCTGTATTGGGTGTGGTTTGACGCTGGGCACAGGCAAGGAGAATTGCGATGTCTGCAACAAAAGATTTAGTACAATACATCACTGAATCGATAGTGGAAAACCCCGACGCTGTGATTGTAACAGAGAAACGTTACGGCCGTGATCTTATCTATGAATTGGAAGTGGCTCAAGAAGATATGGGGCGCGTTATTGGCAAACGTGGTCGTATGGCTAACGCAATACGCACCTTGTTAAGAGTTGCTGCCGTAAAAACAGGCAGTCACGTTTCGTTGGAGATTAACGAGTGATTGTTGGCGCAAACCACAATAAAACGTCGCATGCTGTGGATCCATCAGGCTCAGACCGTTTTCAGGCTGAGCCTGATTTTCTAGTGATTGGACAGATTATCAAACCGCACGGTGTGCGCGGAGAAGTGTTTGTCAAGGTGCTCACAGACTTTACCGAGCGTTTTGAGGCGATGGAAACGGTCCGCGTGGGCGACGACACCGTTACCGACCAATACGCAGTTGAAGCAACGCGCTGGCACAAAAACGGCGTGTTGCTCACCTTCAACGGCATCACCGATCGTTCCGCTGCCGAAAAACTGCGCGGCTTGTATCTAAAAATCCCCGCATCAGAAGCTATGCCCCTGGGCCCGGACACATATTACCACTACCAACTGGTGGGATTGGCAGTAATCACCGATGCCGGTGAAGCACTGGGACATATTGCTGAAATCCTGGAAACCGGCGCGAACGACGTCTATGTGGTGCAGGGCGCTCGCGGCGAAATACTATTGCCGGCCACCAAAGAGGTTGTTTTGTCTGTAAACCTTCAGGCCAAACAAATGATTGTCCACCTGCTGGATGGGTTGCTCTAAATAAGCGGCCCGTTACCAACTCCCCCTTTCCCCCCTTCCCCAAAACTTCCCTAATGCAATTCCAATAGACATTTTCGGGGACACATACATTGTTTCAAAGTAACTATTCAGCAAGCAAGTTGTAACACAGAGGTCTCACAGAGATAAGGAGATTTTTACGGTATTTTTTTGTTTTTCTCAGTGTATCTTTGTGTTTTCTCCGTGTTTCTCTGTGTAACTGAATAGATACGTTTCAAAATAATGTAGTGACAGAGCAGGCACTGCTTGTTTGCATGCTCAAATCAAAGCCTCAAAACTCATTAATTTGTTTACGTTTCTTTTATGGAGAAATGTGCAAATACAGACGATAATAGAAAAGATGCCGCTCTTTGTCGCGGTTGTGTGCTGCCTGCACATTGAATGGCGACACGGTGATTCTTAATTAACCACGCGGGTAATAACCTGGATGTGATTGTGACGACACCTACCCCCATCTCGATTTTGGTTGTTGAAGCACGGGCAGACAACGCCGGTGCAATCGAACAGAAGTTGTTGCAATTTAAGAGCAAACAACTCCATGTTGCCGGAGCCAGCGCGCTGCCCGCCGCCTTTGCCCGACTATCGGCCAAAGATATTGATCTTATCATCTTGGATTTATCACTTTTTACTGAAGACGGGATCGAAGGATTTGAACATATACGCAACTACGCGCCACACCTCCCCATTATTGTTGTGGCCGATGCGATGCAAGAAGCGCTGGCCCTGCGCCTGGTGCGGATGGGCGCACAAGATTACATCCTCAGCGGGCAGATCAACGCCGCGCACGTGCTGCACCAAATACGTTGCGCTATCGAACGCACCCGCTCGCTGGAAATCGCATGCGAGCGGGAAGAACGATATCGCACATTATTTGATGTTTTCCCAGAAATGATTTACGTCACGTCGCCGCGCGGGGTGTTGGTTGATGTAAACCCGGCGGCAGAGACGTTGCTGGGCTATGCCAGAGAAGAGTTGTTCAGGATGAATGTGCAGTCACTCCTGGCTCATCCTGCCAAGCGGCAGCAATTACTTGCCCAAATTGAAGAAAAAGGTGCAGTACGCGATTACGAAGTGCAATTGACTAAAAAAGATGGCACCCAGATTGATTGCTTGCTCACCGCAGCCCCCCGCCACGCAAGCGACGGTTCCTTTTTGGGCTACCACGGCAGCATCCGTGACATTACCCACCGCAGGTCGCTGGAAGAGATGTGGCGGCGATACGAATTCATTGTCAACACATCCAAAGAGTTTATGACCCTCATTAGCCGCGATTATGTTTACGAAGCCACCAATGAATCATATTGTCACGCTCATAACAAAACACGTGAAGAAGTTGTGGGCAAAACAGTGGCTCAACTGTGGGGCGAAGGACGTTATTTGGACAAAATTAAAGAGACGCTAGACAAATGCCTGGCGGGGAATGAAACCCATTTCCAGGGGTGGCTTGGGTTTTCGGCTCTGGGGCGACGCTATATGGACGTAACCTACTACCCCTACTACAATGCCCAGGGTGAAGTGACCCACGCCGTGGTGGTTTCGCGCGACATCACTGAACGCAAACAGGCTGAATTGGCCTTGCAACACATCCACGCTCAAAACCAGCAATTACTGGTGTCGATCCCCTCCATTTTAATTGGTGTAAGTTCCAACGATGACATTACTCATTGGAACGCTCCCGCCGAAGCAGCCTTCGGTATTCCGACCAAAGATGTAATTGGCAAACCGTTTTTAGAATGCGATATTCAATGGGATTGGTTGGAAATACTAAAACGTGTGGGCAATTGTCGCCGGGAAACCAAATCGATCTCACTCAGTGACGTAAAATACACCCGCCCCGACGGCAAAGAAGGATTCCTGAACATCATTGTATCACCCTTTGCCGGTGAAGCAGACGAGCAACCGGGTTTTTTGCTGGTGGGCGAAGACGTTACAGAACGTAAAGTACTGGAAAGTCAATTGAGCCATGCCCAAAAGCTAGAATCCATTGGGCAGTTGGCTGCCGGTATTGCCCACGAAATAAACACCCCCACCCAATATGTGGGCGATAATATTCGCTTCTTCCAAGACTCATTCACCGATATTTCAGACGTGTTGGCAAAATACGAAACATTGCTCGAAGCCGCCAAAACCCAAAATACATTCCCCAACCTGGTTGCAGATATCGAAGCAGAAATCGAAAACGCCGATATTGATTTTCTAATTGATGAAGTTCCCACGGCAATTGCCCAATCATTGGAAGGGATTGACCACGTATCGGGCATTGTGCGGGCGATGAAAGAATTTTCACACCCCGGCGTGGAGGAAAAAACAGCCATCGACATCAATCGGGCCATAGAAAGTACCATCACCGTGGCGCGAAACGAATGGAAATATGTCGCAACCGTAGCGACCGATTTCGATTATAATTTGCCGCCAGTACCCTGTTTGCCAGGCGAATTTAATCAGGCAATTTTAAATATGATTATCAACGCTGCCCACGCCATCGCCGATGTCGTGGACGAGAAGAACGAGGCGAGAGGAACCATTACCATCAGCACCCGCCGCGATGGTGACTGGGCAGAGATTCGAGTACAAGATACCGGTACGGGAATCCCCCCAGAAATCCGGTCAAAAATTTTTGATCCCTTCTTCACCACCAAAGAGGTCGGGCGCGGCACCGGACAGGGACTGTCCATCTCACATTCGGTCATTGTTGAAAAACATAACGGAACCATCACCTTTGAAACAGAAGTGGACAAGGGAACGACGTTCATCATTCACCTGCCACTTGATGTTGTTGGCGCTAACGGAGATCGCTAATGCCAGACAAAAAGCGCATTTTGTTTGTAGACGATGAACCGAACCTGCTGGCCGGATTGCGCCGTATGCTTCGTTCAATGCGACGAGAATGGGAGATGGTGTTTGTGCCAGGCGGCTCCGAAGCGCTGGCTATGATAACCCAAAAACCTGTGGACGTGGTGGTGTCTGATATGCGTATGCCCGGGATGAACGGCGTACAACTACTGCGCGAAGTAATGAAAGTTTCACCCAAAACAGTGCGCATTGTTCTCTCTGGACAGGCTGACCGCGACGCTATCCTTGAAGCCGTAGGGCCAATCCATCAATATTTATCGAAGCCCTGTGACGCCGACACCTTGAAATCAACGCTGCAGCGGGCCTGCATGCTAGACAGATTGCTGCCCAATGACGAGCTGAAACAAGTTGTGTCGCAAATGGAGACACTCCCCAGCTTGCCCGCTCTGTACAGTGAAGTGGTGCATGAACTTCAATCCCCCACGGCCTCTACCACCACATTGGCTCAATTAATATCCAAAGATATGGGGATGAGCGCCAAAGTATTGCAACTGGTAAACTCGGCGTTTTTAGGACTCAGATCCCATGTTCCCAGCCCTGCTCAGGCCGTTATTGTGTTGGGATTAGATACGTTAAAGCTGTTGGGGCTTTCTGCGCAAGTATTTGCTCAATTTGAGTACGATATTCTGGCAGAATTGTCGATAGATACCCTGTGGAATCACAGCCTCACCGTTGCTGAATTTGCCAGGTGCATTGCCGAAATAGAAAATACATCGACCCAAGTAGCAGATTACGCATTTGTCGCCGGGCTGTTGCACGATGTTGGCAAACTCATTTTTGTGGGACATTACCCCCAACAGTACCAGGCTGTTATGGCACAATCAAGCCGGCATGCTTATCCCTTGCTTAAGGCAGAACGTGATCTGTTTGGCGCTACCCACGCCGAAGTAGGCGCGTATTTGTTAGGATTGTGGGGATTGCCTGAACCAATTGTGGAGGCCATATACCGGCACCACACGCCAGATGTGTCCACTGCTCCTGAGCCCGATATTTCACCGGTCACTATTCTCCACGTGGCCGACGCGCTGGAATATGAGGTGCGCGCGGTGAACAACGTGGACGTTGCTTCTATAATTAATACAACTTATCTACGTTATTTGGGGTTGGAAGACCGGTTGCCAGCGTGGCGCAACGCATGCGCCCAGTCAATGCAGGGGGAACTACGCTGATGGACCAGCAGATATTATTTGTAGATGATGATTCAAACCTGTTAGCGGCATTAAACCGCCGTTTGCGCAAGCAGTTTGATCTTGAACTGGCTGTTGGCCCAGCGCAGGGACTGGTTATTGCCGAACAGGAAGGCCCCTTCGCAGTAGTTGTTGCGGATATGCGGATGCCCGGCATGGACGGGGTGGAATTTTTGCAGCGCATCCGAGATATGTCGCCAGACACAGTACGCATTATGCTCACTGGCAACGCCGATTTGCAAACCGCCATCGATGCCGTGAACGAGGGCAACATATTTCGTTTCCTGACCAAACCATGTCCCTATGAGATAATGTCGGCTGCGCTCAACGCCGGGTTGGAACAGTATCGCCTGGTAATAGCTGAACGAGAGCTGTTGGAAAAAACTTTGATGGGGAGCGTTAAAGTTTTGACTGAAATGCTGAGCATGGCCTCGCCGCTGGCTTTCAGCCGTTCTACGCGCGTCCGATCTTACGTCAGACACATTCGACAGCAGTTGAAGCTGGCGAATGGGTGGCAGTTTGAAATTGCAGCGCTGTTGTCCCAAATTGGAAGTGTTACCCTGCCGCCCGACACGCTGGAGCGTGTGTATGCGCAAGCGTCGCTATCAGCAGAAGAACAGGAAATGTACGCGGCGCACCCCAAAGTGGGAAGCACCCTGTTGGCCAACATTCCCCGACTGGCTCCAATTGCCCAGATGATTGCGGCGCAACAGCAACCCTTTAAGGTGTTCCCCCCGCCAGAAAATATGACCGAGGAAGCAAGTAATATTGCCCTGGGGTCGCAAATTCTCAAGGTGGTTTTGGATTTTGACCAGTTGGTTGTCAGTGGTGTCCCGCATCGAGAGGCGTTGGCGGTGCTTCGGGCACGGCGAGAAGATTACAATCCCAAAATTGTTGCCACCCTGGATAGTTTCCATCTGGATAGTATTAGAGAAATCATCAAGATGGTTCGAGTTAGAGAATTGGCAACAGGAATGATTGCCCACGAGGACATTGCAGCCAAAAGCGGATTGCTACTGGTTCCCAAAGGGCAAGAAATAACGTATCCGGTATTGGAACGGTTGCGAAATTTCTCGCGCCGCAGCGGAGTTGTTGAGCCATTTCGGGTAGTTGTTCCCCAGCAAAGCAAATGAGTTCAAAAAAATCTATTAGATTAGAATAACCTATGCATCAGCCATTGAAAATGGTTAGGGTCGGGTGAGTATTATGCCGAAAATAGGATTTGATGTCATCTTCAAATACACCCAGAGGTTGCCGAGTTTGCCACAGACAACGTTGCAGGCGCTGCAAATTATGGAAGATCCAGATTACAAGATTTCCGAGCTGGGACGGGTTATTGGGATGGACCAAACGCTGTCTGCACGCCTGTTGCAATGGGCCAACAGTCCATTTTACGGCCTCCGTTACAAGGTGTCCACCTTGAGCCAGGCTATTTTGGCGCTGGGAACAGTGGAAGTACGGGACTTGCTGTTAACGGTTTCCGTGAGCGAAATGCTCAATCGCAAAATGCCAGGCTATGGTATGGAACGGAGCGCGCTGTGGTATCACTCCATCGCCGTGGCATCTGGCGCTAAGTGGCTGGCCAAAAACAACAAATACGCCCACCCTGATCAGGTATTCATCGCCGGACTGTTGCACGACATTGGCAAGCTGGTACTGGACGAATTGCTGCTGTACGAAAAAACGTGGCAGGGGGAATGGGTTAAACTTCAGCAGCAGGGGGCATCGTTTATTGAATTAGAACGCTGGCTCACCGGAATGGACCACGCCCGGTTGGGGGGGCGCATCGCCGAAGAATGGGGGTTGCCCACGGTGCTGGTAGAGGCTATTAGCTTCCACCACGAACCCAGCCTGGCTACCATCGACCCGCCGGTGACACGGTGGGTCCACCTGGCAGATGCAGCCGCACTGATGATCGGCGTGGGGCTGGGCAGTGATGGCCTGAACTATCCAGTGCACGAAGAAACCATCCGCTATTTTGAACTTTCGGTAGCAGAATTTGAAGACCTGATGCAGTTTGAAGTTGCCGCAATAGATAACGCAAAGAACGCGCTGATGCCCGCATAGAAACAAGTTTGGAGCCTAACCTTGTTGAATTTGCGGTGTATTGTACGCTATGGGAGGGAATATGACGCATATTGTAGCCATCAGTAATCAAAAAGGGGGCGTAGCCAAAACAACCACCTGCATGTCACTGGGAGCCGGACTGGTTGAATTAGGCAACCGGGTCCTGGTGGTCGACCTGGATTCGCAGGCAGACCTGACAATGGCAGCCGGGTTGGATGCAGATGAATTGCCCTGGACAGTGGTCGATTTGCTTGATGCAACGGGGATAATGTTGCCAGAGGTCGAAACCGGCGTTATTCAATCGACGCGTATGGAAGGGTTAGACATTCTTCCGGCGGATTTGCGATTGGCAAATGTTGAGCGAACACTTTACAACAGGGTAGACTACGAACATCTTCTATCACAAGTGCTGGCGCGTTGGATGAATGAATACAACTACATCTTGCTTGACTGCCCGCCATCGCTGGGGGCAATAACGCTAATGGCCCTGACCACCGCCCAGATGGTTTTGGTGCCGGTTCAGTGCGAATACTATGCTGCTCGCGGATTGAGCCGTTTGCTGGACATTGTGGCTGAAGTACACAAACGCACCAATTCAGAGCTGACATACCACTTGCTGGCAACAATGTACGACCAACGCAACAACATTTGTAAGCGCGTATTAACGCAACTACAGACGCATTTTGGTCCATCAATGTTTAAGGCTGTCATTGGTGTGGATACGCGATTGCGGGAAAGTCCCGTAACCGGCGAACCGATCCTACTGTATGCGCCGCGCACGCGAGCAGCGGAACAATACCGGGTGCTGGCTCAGGAAGTTAGCGAACTATTGTGATAGATATGTGTAATTGTAATGGGGATGTGCAATTTAAGGAGGCCAAAATTATGAGTGGTAGCACAAAGCAGAAAAAGCTAGATGAAGGCTTAAAAAATCTATTTTCAACGGTAGACCCCCCCCCTGTGGCAAAAACACCGCCGAAAGCCAAACGCAAAAGAAAAACGTCGGACCACCCCCCAAAAAAGCAGGTGCAAAAACTTGCCGACCCACCACAACCCGCTCCCACTGCAGCGATTGCTGAACCGGCCCCAGAACCAACGCCACCCAACGAGCCAACGCCCCAAGCGGAAAACGGGAGCGGCAACAGCCACAATGTAGGTGAAAAAACAGTATCGGCCAAACAAAAGAAACTGGCGCTTGATGAACTGCTCGACGAGGAAGAAAAGCAATTGGTCGTATTTAAACTTGCCGACGAATATTACGGTCTCAGCATCGCCGTGGTTGATAGCATTATCAAAATACAAGGCATTACTATTGTTCCTCATGCTCATCCGTACGTTGAAGGTGTCACAAACCTGCGTGGGACAGTATTACCCGTTGTTGACCTTAGAACTCGTTTTGGTCTGCCCCGCATCGATACAACCCGTGATACACGCATTATGGTGGTTGAATCTGATGGCTCAATGGTCGGCCTGGTGGTAGATGCCGTTACCGAAGTTTTGCGTGTGCCAGCCAAAATCATCGAACCACCTTCTATGTTTGTGGTGGCGCTGGATGCAGCATTCATCACTGGCATAGCCAAGCTCAACGAGCGCTTGATTACGTTGATTGACCTGGACAAAATCTTTATTGGACAAGAAAGCGGCGAGAAGCTCAACGTGTAGTCCGTATAATGCGCGCGATTGCTAGTGGTATTTTGGCTGCTTCAGCAATGAATAGGGGCAGCCATTTGTTTATGCAAATTTTACGCCGTGGTGCTTAAGTAACAACACCGCACAGCCGATAAAACAATAGATGCCGTATAAAGTTTCTTGGCAAGAAAACGTTTGGTAAATGACAAGGTGGAATTATGCCAAAAATACTTGTAGTTGAAGATAGCCTTTTAATGCGCGAGACGCTCAGGCAAATGCTTGAACTGGATGGGCACACGGTAATAGAAGCCGAGGACGGGCCTACCGGCATCGCTTTGGCCAGAGAAGCCAAACCAGACCTGATATTGCTCGATATTATGATGCCTTACATGTCGGGCACCCAGGTAATAAAGTACCTGCGTGGCGACCCTGTGCTCAAATCTATCCCCATTCTTGTTTTATCGGCCGTAAACCAACCTGCTCAAGTGTTGAGTGTTTTAGAGTTGAAGGTGCATGATTACCTGCTAAAACCAGTTGACCACGTTACGCTCCGGCAACGGGTAGAAGCGGCACTGGGCAATGCCAGCCAAAAATATGCTATGTAACGTGATTACTCAGCCTCGCACACACGCCTTCTCTTCTCCCTCCATTGGAGGCAGAGGAGAGCAAGGAGGGAGTCTGCTGAGTAGTACTATGTAACTACAGTGAGGATAACCACCTATGGTCGATCAACTGCTCTTCGATATAGAAGACGATGAACTAGAAATATTTTTGGAAGAAGTCAACGAGCATTTGCAGGTGCTGGAAAGCGGCATTCTGGGTTTGGAACAAGCTACCGATGCCGATACGATCAATTCTGTATTTCGGGCAGCGCACACCATCAAAGCATTAGCGGGTACGGTGGGCCATCATCGAATGGCAGATTTAACCCATACGATGGAAACCATCTTCGATGCCATGCGCGAGGGGAACCTGTCTCCTTCAGAAACTGTGGCGGATGATCTTTTGGCAACGGTTGACGTATTAAAACTCTTGCGCGACGAAATTGTGAACCGCACACCTAGCAACGTTGACGTTGATGATTTTCTGGTTAGATTGCGCGTTATTTTGGAAGACAATCAGCAGGCCGGGCGGGGAAAAAATGGCAATGGGGCTGTGCCCGTCAGGGGCGTAAGCGTGCTCACCGCAAAAGAGACCGATCAGGCTAAAGAGTTTCAGCGGCAGGGATTTACCTTTGTGGAAGTTGTTGCCACCACCGACCCCGCTAGCTTTGCCCCTGCGGCCCGCCTGTCGCAGGTGGCGCTGGCTGTAATGGATGCCGCTGAAATCATCCACCAGGAACCGTCGATGGATGATTTACTCAACGGTAAACACAAAAACCACATCAAAATTATTGCCGCCACCAAAGAAAATAAAGACACAATCCAAAAACTTGTGGCCGATGTGGTGGATCTGACTTCTTATCAGATTGAACCCTACCACTTTGAGTCGCCGAAGCAAAAATCAAAACGGACTGCAAAACAACTCGGAACCAACGTTGATTTAGGCGCCGACAAAACCGTGCGCATCAGTATCGATCGTCTTGACTCGCTTATGAATCTGGTGGGTGAATTGGTGACAGACCGAAACCGCCTGCTGCAAATTGAAGGTACGTTGTTGACCAATTACGGCAAAGAAGGATCCGTCACCGATTTGAGCGAAATGAACGCACACGTGGGACGAGTTGTTGACCAATTGCAAGAAGAAGTGATGCGCGCGCGGATGTTGCCCATTGGCAGCACATTCAACAAAATGCCCCGCCTGGTGCGCGACGTTTCGCGGGCCGCCGGAAAGCAGGTAAATCTGGTGATTGAAGGAGAAGACACCGAGCTAGACCGCTCGCTCATTGAATTCATCGGTGACCCCCTGATTCACTTGTTGAGAAATGCCGTAGACCACGGGCTGGAGACGCCTCAAGAACGAGTGGCGGTTGGTAAATCACCCACTGGAACCGTACTACTCACCGCCACGCACCAGGAAGGACATATTGTTGTCACCGTAAAAGACGATGGGCGCGGCATTGACCCGGACCGGGTCCGGCGGGCGGCTGTTAAGCGGGGAATTTTGTCTGAGGAAGAAACGGCTCAACTGGACGATGATGAAGCGGTTGACCTGATTTTCAGACCCAACCTCTCTACCGCGGAAAAAGTCACCGAAGTGTCAGGCCGTGGCGTGGGAATGGATGTTGTGCGGGCGAACATCGAACGTCTCAGCGGTTCAGTGGTGGTTGAAAGCAAGGTGGGCCAGGGGACAACATTTAAAATTACCCTCCCCCTGACCCTGGCCATTGTGCAAACTATGCTCGTTTCAATGAACGGCATCACCTTTGCCATCCCCCTGTCTACCATCATTGAATCACTGTACCTATCTGATGTAACGGTGAGTACCGTCAAGGGAAGTCAGGTTATCCACTGGCGGGATTCCGTGCTGTCCCTGGTAGACTTGCGCGAGTACTTTTCCCATCCCCGGCTGCAAACCGTCCAGGCTGCAGACAATGATAAAGCCGCGATTGTTACCGTGGCGTGGGGCAAGCAACGGCTTGGATTGGTGGTAGATAGAATAATCGGCAAGCAAGATATTGTTGTTAAATCACTCAGTCCCATTATGGGCGAACTACCGGGTATATCTGGCGGAACAATCCTAGGCGATGGCAGCATCGCTTTAATTATAGATATCCCAGGGTTAATTGCCACTGCACTGCAAGCGCGCAGACAAGGAACAGCCGTATGAATGAAGAAGTGAACACCAAACAATCCTCAGCGCTTTGGCTAGAGGTTTTGGCCGGAGAGAATTCCACAGATATTTTAACCAAGAGTATGGAACATGTTGCCAGGAACCTGGGAATGATGTTGGGGACACCCCTTGAGATACAATCTCCAAAATTAGAGGCGGTTCCGCTCAGCAATGTTGTGCATTATGGCGGGCGGTCCCCTGAAGCTGAGACCGTAGGGGTATATCTGCTGATTGAAGGGGATTTGCAGGGACAATCTTTGCTGGTATTCGATCTGGAAGACGCCTTGTACCTGGTAGACCTGCTAATGGATTCACCCCCCGGTAGCACCACCGAGTTGGATAGCCTGGCCCGCTCTGCGATAGCTGAAATTGGCAATTTAAGCCTGTCATCTTTTTTAAATATTGTATCTGATCGTACGGGAAGATCGATAGTGCCCTCTCCGCCAGCCGTCATCATTGATATGGCCGCGGCTATTTTGCAAACGGTGGCGGCCAATTCCGTGTCACCCACCAGCGACAAATTAATTGTGCTCAATTCTACCTTGAAAGACGCCGAGCGAACTATCAAGGCCCAGTTTTGGGTGTTGCCTGATCCCGACACAAACATTTTTGACCAATTCCAAAAAAGTAATGCGCAATAGAACCATGCTAGGCGATTCTTGCAATTGAGGGACCACTGTGGCAAATAATGTTCGTTCAGTATCGATTGGAGAAATAGTAGTCAGCGCCTCACCTGGTGACGTACTGGTTGCTTACGGGTTGGGGTCGTGTGTAGCCATAAGCATGTACGATCCACAGCGACGGGTCGGTGGGATGTTACATGCATTATTGCCGTCAGCATCGGGGAAAAACGGCGCGCTAGAAAATCCGGCAAAATTTGTAGATTTGGGTGTGCCTTTACTCATAGAGCAGGTCCTAAAACTGGGCGCCGACCGCGATCGACTTGTGGTACGGTTTTGCGGCGGTGCCCAAATGTTAACCACGCCGGGGTTCAAGAACACGCTCAATATTGGGCATCGCAATGTCCAGGCCGCTCAGACTGCGCTAAAAAATGCTGGCTTTCGTATTATGGCGCAAGACACAGGAGGAAACTCTGGCAGAACAGCCAAACTTTATGTGGCCAGTGGTGAAATGACGGTGCGGACAATGGGGAAAAAAGAAAAACCGTTGGGTGCGGTCATTGCATAATCCTAACCACTTTCCCACCTTGCGTACCATCAATCACCTGAATTTACGTTTCGATTAGTAAATGGAGGAAACCTATGTCGAAGATAATGGTTGTAGACGATGCACAATTTATGCGAGTGCGCTTAAAAAAACTTCTAGTCGGTCGCGGCTTTGAAGTTGTTGAAGCCGAAAACGGGGAAGAGGCCGTGACCGTTTTTAAAGCGGAACACCCTGATGCCGTCTTAATGGATATTACAATGCCTCATAAAAATGGCTTAGAAGCACTCATAGAAATTCGCGCCCTTGACTCTCATGCGAAAGTAATTATGCTCACCGCATTGGGGCAAGAATCAATGGTGGTCCAGGCCGTGCAGGCCGGAGCCAGAGATTATGTCATTAAACCCTTTGACCCCAGTCGTGTGATGATGGCTTTAGAAAAAGTATTGGGATAAAATGATGACCCGTCCAATCCGAGTTCTCGTTGTTGATGATTCAGCATTTATGCGTTACACGGTCAGCAGGCATCTGGAGGCTGACCCGGTCATCACGGTGGTGGGAAGCGCCCACGACGGGTTGGATGCGCTGACGAAAATACCATCGCTCCGACCAGATGTTATTACGCTCGATGTGGAAATGCCGCGCATGGATGGCCTAACCACTTTGGAGCGCATTATGAGCCAACATCCAATTCCGGTTGTGATGTTAAGTTCCCTTACCAAACGAGGCGCGCAAACGACCATCAATGCACTTATGCGGGGGGCGATAGATTTTGTAGCCAAGCCTTCCTCTGGCGGTGATACGCGGGCGGTAATGGAG
>CAYPUV010000062.1:0-17597 GCA_964413895.1 uncultured Anaerolineaceae bacterium | reverse complement strand
CCCTGAGGGGAAGGGGGGAGTGCACCCAAAGGGCACAGGTGCAACAGCCCTGCCACCAGGAGTCTATTTCAGTTTGGGGTCAAGTTTTGGATTTTGCATCAACCTTGACCATGGTCATAAAATTGTCGGGCTAAGGGAGTTTTGTGTTATAATCCAACCGTTCAATATGAAAGAGACGCACTATGGCCCAGCATAAAAATTACGCCACCCCCCGGCGCAAAGACCGCCAGATAACCAACGACGCCGCTTTGCACCACCTTCTCGCCAGCGCGGAAATTGGCTACCTGGCAACCGCCATTGAAAACCAACCGTTTGTCATCCCCTATCTGTTCTGGTTCGATGGGGAACGGGTTTTTTTGCACAGCGCGCAAAAGGGGCGTACCAAAAGCAATATCCAGCAAAATCCTCGCGTGTGTTTTACGGTGGCAGAGCGCGGGCGCTACCTTCCCGCCAACACCGCGATGGCGTTCAGCGTGGAATATTCCAGCGTGGTGGTGTTCGGCACGGCAATCCTGCTAGATTCAATCGCAGAGAAAACCTATGCCCTGCAAGGTTTGCTGGACAAATATTTTCCGCACCTAAAATCCGGAGATGATTACCGCCCCATCACCGAAAAAGAGTTGAACGCTACCGCAGTCTTCGTCATAAACATTGACGCCATCAGCGGCAAACAAAAATCCGCCGCCGCCGATTTTCCCGCCGCTGGACAGTTGCGGGCATTTGATACCATCCCGAATGAAGAATTTTGAATGAGCAAACGGGCAACTTTGTAACTTTGCAACCCTGCTGTTTTGTAACCCTGAAACATTTGAATGGAGAATGACACCGAATGAGCCACCTGGCGCCAAATCTTATTGAAGAACAACAACCCGCTGCCAGCCCCGTGACCATTGGCGTGCTGGCGCTTCAGGGTGATTTTCTGGAACATATCAACATGCTGCGCCGCCTGGGCGCGCGTGCTATCCCCATCCGCAAGGCTGCTGAACTGACCGCACTTGACGGACTCATCATCCCCGGCGGAGAAAGCACCACCATCGGCAAATTGGCAAATCGATGGGGATTGATTGAGCCGCTGCGCGCGTTCATCGCGGCGGGCAAACCGGTGTGGGGTACGTGCGCCGGATTAATTCTGCTGGCAAAAGACATTGGGCAAACGCCCGCCGCAGGGGGCGCACATGTGGAACCCAACCGCCTGGCGGTGATGGACATTAAAGTTGATCGCAACGCCTACGGGAGACAGGTTGATAGTTTTGAAGCCGCTCTGCCCGCCGACCCGTTGCCTGGCGGGGGCGTCTTTCGGGCGGTGTTCATCCGCGCCCCGCGCATCAAATCCATCGGCGCGGGGGTAACGCCCCTGCTAAAATTGGGAGATGAGGTGGTCGCCGCGGTAGAAAATAATGTGCTGGTCACCTCCTTCCACCCGGAACTGACCGATGACTTGCGGCTACATCAATTTTTTGTGGATATGGTTCGTGCTGCGTAAAACGTGATGGTCTTATATCCAAATCCTCGCGTTTCACGCATCACGTTTCACCGAGTTTGGAACAGCCCAAAAGCTAACCGCTGAAAGCTGATAGCAACATACTGACAACTAAAAACCAAAAACCACTTCCAAAGGAGGAAAGTAATGGTCTACGAAACAATTCTTACCGAAGTGAACGGAAACGTGGGGGTCATTACCCTCAACCGCCCGAAGGCGTACAACGCGCTCAATAGCCAGATAATGCGTGAGCTGGTGGACGCGCTGACCGCCTTTGATGCGGATGACACCATCGGCGCGATGGTAATTGCCGGAAGCGAAAAAGCCTTTGCGGCCGGGGCAGACATCAAAGAGATGGGCGGCAAATCGGCAGTTGAAATGTTCAAAGGCTCGTTTGTGGATAGCTGGGACGCCATCCGTCAAATTAAAAAGCCGGTTATCGCTGCGGTGAGCGGGTATGCGCTGGGCGGTGGCTGCGAACTTGCCATGCTGTGCGATATGATCGTCGCCAGTGAGACTGCCAAATTTGGACAGCCGGAAATTACTTTGGGCATCATCCCCGGCGCCGGCGGCACCCAACGATTGGCGCGCACGGTGGGCAAATTCATCGCTATGGAAATGGTTTTGAACAACCGCACCCTGTCGGCGCAGGAAGCCGCGAGTTTTGGGCTGGTCAATCGGGTTGTCCCGCTGGAACAGCACCCTGCCGCTGCCATCGAATTGGCGCAACAAATCGCCGAGCGCGCACCGGTTGCCGTGCAGGTGGCAAAAGAAGCGGTGAATCACGCCTTTGAAACCACGCTCGCTGAAGGGGTAGCCGTGGAACGGCGACTCTTCCAACTACTGTTCAGCACCGAAGACCGCCTCGAAGGGATGAACGCTTTTGTGGAAAAACGAAAAGCAAACTGGCAAGGGAAGTAGGTCAGAGACCGGACAGGTTTTAAAAACCTGTCCGGTCTAATCGATTGCCCCGAATTTTTGAAAAGCTCCCTGAAATGTATTATTGAAATGGACAACTGCATCCATGGAAAATTATTTGTTCCCCGAAATCCTCCAATCCACCATCCCCCACCTGACAACCACCCAAATGATTGAAGTTGACCGCGCAATGGTGGAAGATTTCCAGATCAACCTGATCCAAATGATGGAGAACGCCGGACGCAACCTGGCGCACCTGGCGCGGGTGCGGTTTCTGGATGGCGATCCACGCGGAAAATCGGTGGCGGTATTGGCGGGGACAGGCGGCAACGGAGGCGGGGCGCTGGTGTGCGCCCGTCGGCTGCAGAATTGGGGAGGTAATGTACATGTTTTTACCACCAAAGCCGCGGAGTCTTTCACCCCCATCCCCGCTCATCAACTCGATATTTTGCGCCAGATGAATGTGACCGTCGTCCCGGCAGCCACACCGAGCGCAAACCTCACGCCCACGTTGATTATCGACGGCATCATTGGTTACAACCTGCGCGGTGCGCCGCGTGGCCCAGCCGCCGACCTCATTCGCTGGGCAAACGCTCAGCCCGCGCCGATTTTGTCGCTCGATGTGCCATCGGGAGTGGACAGTACCGCAAACATCATTCGCTCGCCCGCCATCCACGCCACAGCCACCTTGACCCTGGCGCTGCCAAAAGTGAGCTTGCTGCAAACGGCGGTGCGGGCACAGGCGGGCGACCTCTATCTGGCAGACATCAGCGTGCCGCCAGCGCTGTATGCTGCGACACTGGGGATGAAGGTGGGCAATATTTTTGCGGCCAGCGATATTGTGCGACTCAAGTAACAGACAGGGGAATTTTTTCGTGGTACGGTCAGGTCACTAATTAATGTGTGACCGGCACTTTTTAAACTGGAGTGTTACATTATGGTACAGCGCATTATTCCTTTTATCTTGTCTTTCATTGTGCTGGCGGCGCATTTTTTGCGCTTTGGTAATTTGTTGCTAACAGCCCTCTGTCTGCTCATTCCTTTTTTGCTGTTGGTTAAAAAACGATGGATATTGATTGCACTGCAAGCGCTCACCGTTGCGGGAGCGTTGTTCTGGGTAAAAGTAGCCATTGATTTACTTTTTTTCCGTCTGGCCGTGGGGGTGCCCTGGATGCGGATGGTTGCCATTTTGGGAGCGGTGGCAGTGTTTACCCTGTGGTCGGCCTGGCTGCTCACATCGCCAAAGGTGGCAAAACGATTTCAGTTGACGGATAATTATCAATAATTCACCTCGCGGCCCATTTTCAGCAGCGCCAGCGACAGTGTTCGACCAGATTTTTCTAATTTGGCCGGGTCAATGGTTGCGATGGTGTCGGCGGGAGTACCCGCAGTTTCATCGAAACCAGTCCAGTTCAGGGCAATGGTAGGCGCATCAGAGGTGGCAATGTTCGTCGCCCCACCAAATATCACGTCCAGCGCAAAATCTTCGTTGGCCCGGTGTGTTTTTACGTGCATTTGCCGCGCAGCGTTTTCAAACAACCGTGCCAGCCGCAGATTTCCGCCGGCCGCCAGTGTCAAATCGCTGCCAGCACCGGCCCCCAGTCCCCGCAAAAAAACAAACGCTTCTGGAGTAAAAGCCGTGGCAAATCCAAATTTGCCGCTGATAAACCGTTCCACGTCAGGTTTGCGATTTGGAAACTGCCCATAATCAAACCCTTCCCCAACATACGCCACAAAAATAATGGTCTTCTTGGGCTGATAGCCTGTTTCGTGCCATGAGCGAAGCAATTCCAGCATCACCGCCACGCTACTGGCGTTATCGTTGACGCCTGGGTAAAGCGTACCGTTCTCGTCTCGCCCCAGCCCGTCGTACTGAGCCAAGACAACAATCAACTTATCATCCAGGTTATCATCAACACCGGGCCAGTAACCAATAACGTGTCGAGCCGGAACTTTATGCTGCACGTCCCCCACCAGCGCACTATCAATGGTAACGCCGGTGTGCCACACCTCCACATCATCCGGCCCCAACTGCGACTGTCGGGCCTGCAACTCTCCTACGGTCAGGCCTGCCGGAGCCAGCATTTTATTCACGGCCTCCTTGTTCACAAAAAAGAACGGCGCACCGGCCAATGGGTCGTAAGCCGGGGCGTTGGGACTGTAGGCAGAAAGACTGTCACGCTGGGTGATTTTGTCCTGGTTGTCTGTAAGGTAGAATGTTCCCTGACGCACTGTGTTCGGCAAGAATGCCTGGTCGTTTAATAGCAGCACTGCATTCTGCGATAAATTTAACTTTACAATTTGACGGGGAAATTGCTGCCCGGTGAACGATGTGCCGGCGAATACTTGTTCGCCGTAGCCCAGCACCACCAGCTCGCCTGATTTCGGCTGGCTGGCGTTGAAGAGGTTGGTGGGAATTTCTGCAAAATCGCGGCGATAGACCAGCGGTTGCCCGTTGAATGACAATTGCGGTGTTTGGGTCAGTTGGAAAAAGTCGCGTTTCACATCAAAAAAGTAGGTTGATTTTTTGCCACCGGGTTGCAATCCATATTCCTTAAACTTTTTAGCGATGTACTCGGCTGTTGCATCAGCATGGGGGCCGATGGCCCGCCCGGCCAGCGCAGGGTCGGTGAGGCGTTGCAGATGGATCATGGCCTGGGTGCCATCAAAAGCGCGGGCCTGTTGTTTGTAAAAGGCAATGGAGCCGGTATTGTTCTGCGCCCAACCCAGTCCCCAAATCAGCACCAGGGCCGCAATCACGGTGTATCGATTGACCAGCCGATTGAAATTCAACCCAATGTCTTGTACCAGCCGTCGCAGCCCCTCGCCGAACAAGTTGAAAGCCAATATTGAAACGAAAAAGGCCAGCGCCGGATAGATTGCCGTCCACGGATAGCCGCGCGCATACGTGCGCACGTTGCTCAACAGCGCACCCCATTCAGGAATATCGGAGTAATGATAGGGCGGGCCGCCGATGACCACCTCGGCAAAGGCTCCGCCGCCGATGAATATACCGATGAAGCCCAGTTCACCCAGCAGCATGGCAATGGCTCCCATCTCCACGGCTGCCAGCGCAATGAGGGCCGGGAGCAGATTGGGAAGCATATGGCGCACAATAATGCCCGTGAGTCGCGCGCCAGAAGCCACCGCGCTTTCAACATACAGCTTGTGCCGCAGCACAATCACTTCGCTGCGGATGAATTGCATCATTTCGCCCCAACCCACAAAACAGAGTGCCACCACAAACACCCAGATTCCCCGCCGAATCCCCAGCGCCAGAATCAGAATCATCGCAAAAATCAGGGTGGGCAACGCCGAAAACACCTCGCTAGTGGACATAATCAGCTTGTCTAACCATTTATCTTGCTGCCAGCCCGCCAGCGCGCCCAGCACAAACCCCACCGCCAGGCGTGCCAACATCACCAATCCTACCAGCGTGAGGGTTTGCTGCGCGCCGCTCAACACCAAACTCTGAATATCGCGCCCCAGGGCATCGCTGCCCCAAGGATATTCGGCAGAAGGGGCAAAGGGCGGCACTTGAATCACCCCGTCAATTTTATCCAGCCCTTTGGTGGTGTAAGGGTTATTGGGCGAAAGCGCCGGCCCGGCCACATAAATTATCAGCAATCCCGCCAGCAGCAATGCGCCAAACACAAAAGGCAAATTCCCCAGTGTCCCCCGCAGCCAAGTTTTTGCCCGTTCCCGCCGAATATTCGCTGAGAGTTCCGCTCTCTGCTGCTGTGACGTGTGTATTTTGAGGCTATTTTTCAGACTCTCTTCATATGCCCTGTCGGCCTGGGTCTTGGGATTGAGCCAGCGCCGCAAAAAGGGGATTGTGCGCATACCATCGAGCGTTGCGCGGAAGGTGTCCCTCAGCCCTCGCCATCCTCCCGGCGCGCGAGTGGTGATGTGGGCTGCCCCTTCACGCAACCGGGGATCTAGCAAACGATAACTTGCTTCCAACAAAATGTTAATGATGATGAAAATCAGTCCCAGCATTAACGCCAGCGCCACCGTCAACAAATCATCCCGGCGAGCAATCGCGCGGATCAAGGTTAAACCGATGCCAGGCCATCCAAAATATAATTCTACTACCGGCAAACTACTCAGTGAAAACCGCACCGAGGTGCCCACTGTGGTTAGAACGGGGATCGCCACGTTGGGCCACACGTGACGCAGCCACACCAGATAGTTTCGCAACCCTTTGCTGTGCGCCGTGCGGACATAATCTTCTCGCAACACCTGCGTCAGCGAGACACTGGTGATGCGGGTAATCTGGGCGATGGGTCGCGCCGCCAGTACCAGGGCGGGTAAAACCAGGTGGGCGTCCCAGCCAAAGCCGCCCACCGGCAGCAGCGCCGAGCCGAAGCGACGTGTCCAGGAGACGGCGGCTATTTGCAACAATAGGGCCGCCAAAAACGAAGGAAGCGAGATGCCAATCAACGAAAGCAGCACAATTGGCAGGGCACGCAGAGAGTTGCGGCGGCGCGCTGCCAGCGTGCCCAACAGCAAACCTATTGCCGCCGCGCCGCCCAGCGACACTGCCAGCAAACCCAGGCTTCGTGGCACCGTGGCACTTACAATCTGAGCAATCTCTATCCGCCGCGTGCCGAAGCCGGCTGCAAAAGCGGTCCCCAAATCGCCGCGTGCCAGCCGCCCCAAATAGCTTATTGTGCTTGATGCGCCATGCCCCACCGCCGGCCAAAATCCGGCGCCGCGCGCCATATCCAGACCAAAAAAACTCAAAAAAATGATGATGAGCAACGTTGCCGCAGCAAACCCCAGCCGGCCAGCCAAAAACACAAATGCGGCCAGCAATTTCGTCCCCACCCCCTTCAGCGCCTGTCGAATGGAAATACGATTGTCTACAGTGTGTTCAACAATTGCCATAATCGCCCTCTTTGGCTATAACCTAATACGTGGTGCGTGGCGTGGTTCCTATTCGTCCTTCGTCCATCATTTTAACTTACTTCTTATCTTCCGCAAAGGTTCAATCTTGAAAAAACCCATCGTCATTCTGAGCATACTTTTTATTTTTGTTGTAACAGCGTGCCGCAATCAGCGTGCAGTGCCAACACCAACGCCATCACCCCCGCCGACCATCACCCCCAGCCCGACGGCAACCCAAACGCCCGCCAGCACTCCGCCCTCCTCCCCCACGCCAAAGCCGCCGCCGCAAGGACATCTCACGCTGGGCGTGGTCGGTACGGTCAACAAACTCAACCCTCTGCTCGACCTGAATCCGGCACTGGCAAAAATTTCGCCCTTGTTGTTTCCAACGCTCAACCGGATCGATCCCGACACCGCTCAACCGCAGCCTGGTGTGGCAACCTTGCCCACCATTTCCGCCGATGATCTGACCCTGACCTACACCTTGCGACTCACGGCCATCACCCCCGCCGATGTACAGGCGAGTATTCAAGCAGCTATTTGGCCGGAATTGGCCGACATTCGCACCGTGGAAACGGTCGGCGCGGACAGGGTGCGGGTAACGCTCACCCAGCCTAACTGTGGGCTGGGTGACATGCTGGCGCAATTGCCCATTCTTTCTGCCGCCGATGCCACCGCCGATGTGCCCGTCGGACGCGCACCATTCACCGTGCAACAATGGGACGCAGATTCGCAAACGTTGACGCTGGCGGCAGCCGCTGAAGCTTCGCCCCGGCTGGCAAGCATCACAGTTCAATTTTATGCCGACGCTGAATTGGCACAGGGTGCACTGGATACGGGCAAGGTAGATATGGTGCAACTCGCCGATCCCCCTGCCGAGCTGCCCGCCAGATTTAAGGTTGTACCCATCCCCGTGCCGCAGCTGGTTTTTGTAACATTCAATACCCAGCAACCCCCGTTTGACCAGCCAACTGTGCGGCAAGCCTTCAGTTTTGCGCTAGATCGTTGGAACATCCAGGCGAAAACATTCGCTGGTCAGGGCACGTTGGCGGCGAGCATTCAGCCGCCCCAATTTTGGACTCCCTTTTCCGGGCCGGGGCTGCTCGATTATGCGCCAGAATCCGCGCGGGTCAGGTTGGATGATGCGGGCATTCGAGATACGGATGGCGACGGCTGGCGCGAGTTGCCCGGCGAATCGCAGCCGTGGCGCGTGTCGGTAGGCGTGGACGTGGCACAGGAAGCCCTGCGAGATGTAGCGTTTTGGGTCGCCGAATATTATCGGCAAGTGGGTGTGCAGGCACGGGTGGATATGGTTCCGTTTTCCGCCGTGATTGACAACCTGCTGACACACGATTACCAGGTGATAGTCTATCAGTGGCCGTTGCTGCCCACACTCGATGAATCAGTGCGCTGGCATTCTAACCAAATTGATGCAGAATTTGGGGAAAATATTACGGGGTATTCCAACACCACCATAGATACCTGGCTGGACAACTTGAATCGCGCACCGGCCTGTGCTGCCGATGTCCGCGCCGGGTGGGGGAGAAAAATTGCGCTGAAGCTGGATTCAGAGCGCCCCATCGACCCAATTCTCTATCCCTCTGCGTTTCTGGTGGTGGATAAATCACTCGCAGGGATTGCGGCGGGGCGCTTTGCACCGTTCACGTGGAATGCGGCAAACTGGTACAGGACGGAATAGGGGAACAATCTCATTCAGATTGCTTTTCGATTTTGCGTTGCAACCGCGTGGCACGATGTTTCCATGCAGTGATGGTTTCAGCGGTGCGCCAGTCGGCGGGGCGAGCACGCAGCACTTTCAGCGCGTATTCGGTGCAGGTCAGTGCCTGCTCAAATGATTTTTGTTTCCACTCGTAATATTTTGCCAGCTCTTCCAGCGCCAACAGACTGTCCGAAGTAGTCACCATTTCCTGCCACAGTGATTCGGCTTCTGCTGCGCGTCCCTGCCGCTTGAGGAAGAAGGCCAGTTCAACGGTTGCCAATTGCCGCAACTCCGCCGGAAGGTCAGCCGCCAACGTCGCTTTGAGTGCTTGTTCTGCGCTGGCCGCCCGCCCCAAATGCCGCTGCCAGATCCCCACGCTCAGCAGGTCGATGGGGTGGAGGGGGTCAATAAGAGGGGGGTGCTCTGGGTACGCCAAAATTTGCCCCAAAATGGTGGCTAACGCAGCCATACTGACAATATCCAGCTCATTGTGGTAAAAAATGCCGGCCATTGGGCGGGCGTCGCCATCAACCAGATATTTACGATACAGCGAGGGGATGAAATAGCCGGGCACATCGGCCTGGGTGCGCGTTACGCCGAGAATATCGGTTTCTAGCGTGGCGAGCTTGCAATTAGCTAACCGTCGCTGCCATAAACGCCGGGATGGATGGAGTAAATCCAGGTGCGGGCCATCAAAAAGGTCTGGAAAAAGACGCGCCAGAACAAACCGATTCTCCAGCATAGGGATGTCGAAGGTTTTTCCGTTGAAGCTGACCACAGCTTGAAATTTTTCACACAGGGTGTGTAAATCAGCCAGCAGGGCCATTTCCTCATTGAAATCGCGCATAAAAACTTGCCGCACCACAAAATCATCCCCATCCAGATACCCCACGCCAATTAAAAATGCTACCGTTCCGGCCGCAATTTCCAACCCTGTGGTTTCGGTATCAATAAAAAGCGCGTCGTGCCAGGTTAAATCACGCCAGCGATCATCACCAGTGATGGCGGCAACGGTAGCCATCGGCACGGAGAGCAGGTTTACCAGCGGTTGGTTGCCGTATGAGGCACGCAACGGGTAACGCGCTTCCACGTTAAAATATTGCCCGTGTTCATTTTGAATGACCACACCGGGCACAACTGCGTCAATAGGCACAGCGTGCTGTAAATCATCTTGATAATTTAAAAAATGAAGGGGAACCGGTTCGGTAGGCATTGTTGGTTCGGTGGGTTTGGGCTTGGGAGGAGGTATTGCAATGTGCCGCGTGCCTTTGCGAAGTCCCATCTGCTGCAGTTGCGAAAGGCGTTTGAGCCGGTCTGATGTGTCGCGAGTCATTATCTTATTTTTGGGGGGTGGAGATTAGGGATTAAACACCAACTCCCCCAATCTCCAACCTCCGCTCTATATTCTCGGTTTGAGCCAGGTTTCAATATCATTTAACACCGTAAGTTGTTCTGGCTCGTTCAAAATTTCGTGATACAGGCCGGGATATTCGATGTGACGCTTGTCGTCCAGTGTAATCCGTTCAAAAAATTGGCGAGCGCCCGCCGGGTCAATGATGGGGTCAGCGCCACCTTGAAGGATGAGCGCCGGAACACGAAGCGTGCTGGCCTGGGCCAATGCCCATTCTCCGGCAGCGGTAAATTCGGCGTACCAGCGCGTGGTGACGTTATTGTGCACAAGTGGGTCGGCAATGTAAGCGGCCACCACCGCCGGGTCGTGGCACAGGTCGTGGGGATCAATCCCGTTAGGCATTGAAAGGGTGGGCCACAGGTTAGACATTACCTTTCCCAGGGCAGCTTTCCAAACGGGGATGTGCAAACGGGTTCGCAAGCCGGGGCCAGAGGCGATGACTCCGGCGAGTTCGGGGGGATGTTTCAGCGCGAACAGCAGCGCTGTCAACCCACCCATACTGTGCCCCAGCAGGAATATCGGCACAGCAGGGACTTGTTGGCGGGCATGGGCCATCAGAGTTCGCGCATCATTCACATAATCCTGAAAGTGATTGATGTGTCCCCGCTTGCCGCCGCTTTTGCCGTGCCCGCGCAAGTCAACGGCAAATACAGCGAACCCCCTGGCAACGAGAAAATCGGCCACGTGTTGATACCGTCCGCTGTGTTCGCCCAGGCCATGTACAATTGTCAGCACTGCCCTCGGCGGGGCGGCGGGGAGCCAGATGCGGCAGAAAAGGGATACGCCATCAGAGCCAGTGAGCGTGGTGGTTTCCATAGGGAACTCCTTGTTTCGAGTTTGGGGTTTCAAGCTTTAGGATTTGGGCGGCACAACTGTTGCACCTGTGCCCTTTGGTAAAGTGTATTTTAAGGTTTGGGTTGTAGTTGTACTGCTATTTGCCATATTGCACATTGATTTTACACAACACGCAACGTTTGTCGTCTGTCATTCGGAAATTCATCGATCCACTGCTTCGCTGAAGCGCTTATTCTTCCACCCGCTCCATTCCAACCGCCATCAGATACCCTCTGGCGCGTTCAGTTTTGGGGTAGCGATTGACCAATTTCCAAAACCTGGGGCCGTGGTTGGCCTCTTTTAGATGGGCCAGTTCGTGCATAATTACGTAATCGCGCACAAAGGCAGGCATATCATTGAGTCGATGGGAAAGGCGGATTGTGCCGTTGCAAGGTGTGCAACTACCGTTGATGGTATTTTGGTTTGTCACCCAGCGGATAGACAGCCATTTGAGTTTACCATCAAAGTAACGCTTATTCAATTCGGTGGCTCGACGTTCTAAAACGGTATCATCTAGCGTTCTTTTTGCCGCTCGTTTTTCCTGTCGCGTTTTGAGCCGCTCTATGATCGGTTGCAATTCTGCCTTGCTAAGATGCGCCGGGGCGCGTACAACAAAAACACCATCAACCATCCGGGCGCTGACGGTTTTTACCCTTTTTTTGCTGCGAATGATTTTTACATCCATAAACTGAGAGTAGCACAGATATTATTAGATTGCAAGGTTTTGGAAGACAGGCCGGGTAAAAAAAAGAAGCCCCGGCTGGCGGGTTGGGGGGTAGCCGGGGCAATGTGCCGTCGGGGGTATTGGGGGGGTGCCGACGACACGTAAAAAACTATAGCACGGTTATTGGGTTTTGGCAAAAATAATAGTTGCTATTCTGCTCAAACGCAGAATAATTCAGGTATTTCAAGTATTTAGTCTGTTTTTGAAGGATCTTTGTAGTTTTTTCACTTGTTGACGGTCTACGGGCATATTGAGCAACTCAAATATTTGTGCGGCCTGCGATAAATACCACGTTCCACGTTCTGGTGAATGAGTGTGAGATACAGCTTGCGCCAGAGGCAAATACGTCTGGGCAAGTTCATATTGGTCTTTCAAGGCGCTGAATGTCTTTAAGCTGCGGCCCAATACGGATTCCGCTTGCGTGTAATTGCCGCGCGCAATGTATAGCTGCCCCATTAATCGCCGGGAGCGCCCCTCCTCTTCCAGAACATGATAAGCAGTAGCCAGAGCAACGGCACAACGAGCATACTGTAACGCCGGATCAAGTTGCTCCGTATGCAGGTAAAATACCCCCCACAATCGATTGAGCTTAGGTGTATACAACACCGAGCCTATTTCATTAAAGATCGTTTCGCTTTGCTGGAGGCAGTTTTGCATTTTGGGCCAGTCGGCTTGCATCAAATACACTTCAGCCAGTTGATTAAATGTTAGGGCCTGTTGCAATGGGTTATTCAAGGTTTGCCAAATGGCAAGGCTCTGCTGGCACAATGCAACTGCGTCAGCATCATTGCCCATTTTCAACTGAATTGCGGCCAATAATCGATTGCCAGAGGCGATTATTTTTTGCCCTGCTTCGTGTTCAATAGACTGGGCACTTCTTTGGCTTTGCGAAATCCAGTTTATGGCTTGTTCGTTTTTGTATTGACGAGAATATACTTCCCCACCCAACAATGTAATGCGAGCCGCCTCTTCGCTGGGAGAGCCATTGCCAATGTACCGTAGCCCGTCCGCCAGAAACTCCAGGGCTTGCTCATAATCTCTTTGTTCCAGGTAGCTTTCGGCTGCCTGGCGGCATAATTCTGCCAGGCGTTGGCGATGAGCCTCTGCCGCGCTTGGGGTTTCAAGTAGTTTCCGAGCATACGCATAATGTTCTGCGGCTTCCTTGTAGCTTTCCAATTGGGTTAAAACTTGACCCAGCGCCTGGTGGATGGAAGTTTGGTAGGCGTGGTAATTTGGCATACTCTGCGGACTTAGTTGATTAAGCATAGCTAATGTTTGCGTATACCACTGGTACGCTTCTGGATTGGCATACAGTTGCCTGGCTTTTTGCGCCGCTTTTATACCGTAGGGGATGGCTTTCTCAAACAGATTCGCCGCATAATAATGATATGCCACTTTCTCAATACTGCCTGTGGACGCCGGATGATGCTCCAGCGCTGCAGCCGTCTGCCGGTGGAGCAGCCGTTGCCGCGTAAGACCAATATCGGCGTAGAGTACGTGCTGAGTTTCTGAATGGCGATGGGAAAACGCGCCTTTCCCGGAAATTTCATACACCAGTTGTCGCTCAAATGCAGGTTCTAACTGCTCCAATATCTCCCATTCAGATAAACCACTTATGGCCTGCAAATCTGCCAGACGGAATGTTCCTCCCAAAACAGCCGACTGCCGCAGCAGTGTTTGGGTGTCGGGGTGCAGATGATGGACGCGCCGCCAAATAACTTCACGCAATGTCTGAGGGAGCTTTACGGCGTCGGCAGTGGGGAAATGCCACGTGCCATTTTGTACAAAAACAAGACCATCGTCTATCAATCCTCTTGCTATTTCTTCCACGTACAGTGGATTGCCCTTAGTGTGTTGGTGTATCTTCGCAACCAATTGGGGGGGGATGGCGTCGCTCCAAAGGCCGTGCAACATTTGCGCCACAGCGCTCTGGGTTAATCCATCTATTAATAATTGGTGATAAACAAGTTTATCGGCGCGCAAGGTTTGCCATATTTGCGACAGTGGATGCGCTTCATCCAAATCAGCATGATGATGTGTTGCAAGTATCAGCAGGCTCATTTGAGAAAGATGACTGGTTAAAAAATGCAAAAGTTCAAGCGTGCTTTGGTCGGCCAGGTGCAAATCTTCTAAAACCAGCATCCAGGGGCGAGCCTGCGTTTGCTGCCGAATAAATTGCGTGAGGCCAGACAATAATCGCAGGTACCCATCTTTTGCGGGCAGCGGTGGAGGTGGCGGGCAGTTTAGTTGGTCAGCGCGCAATTCTGGCAATAGTTGCGCAAACATACTCGCCAGATGGCAGGTTTCTGGCTCGTTCAACACAGCGGGGAAATCGGCTAGATACCTGTGCAAAGCATCGGAGAATGGCCGGTAGGGGGTGTCTGTTTGCGGGGGATGGCAGCGCCCAATTAGCAGTACCGGCGGCTGGATATATTGTGCAAGTTGGTGGATAAATGTTGTTTTTTCAATTCCTGCTTCACCGCCGATGAAAACAAGTTGCCCCTCTGCAGCCACGGCCTTTTCCCAATATTGCTTGATTTTATCAAACACGGGCTTATATTGTTCAACCGGCCCTTTGGTATTGTTACCCCCAAAACCGCTATAACTTTTCAGGCTACTCAAAATTCCTAAAACTTGCCGGGCGCTGCCGTAGCGCTCATCCGGGTTTTTGGCCAACAGTTTTAAGATGACGTGCCCTAGCATCGGTGAGATTTCTGGGTTGAGCGATTGTGGAGCAGGAGGGGGCTGGGTCAGGTGCGCTTGCATCAACGCTTGTGTCGTTCCGGCAAAGGGAAGGTGGCCGGTAAAAAGCTGGTAAAAAATAACGCCCAGGGCGTACAGGTCGGTGCGGTGGTCAAGCGGTTGTCCCAATATTTGTTCGGGTGCCAGATAAGGAGCGCTTAAAAAGAGCATTGGGGCATTCAGCAGGTTTCGACCCTGATCCAGGTATCCCAAACCGAAGCCGGTTACCTTTGTGCCGGTTGGCGTAAGGAATATATTTTGCGGCTTGAGATCGCCGTGCAATACGTGCATCCCGTGCGCATAGTCTAATGCCAATGTTATATCCCAGGCAATTGATAGGGTTTGTTCCATAGAGAGTGGGGCGTCGCGCTGTTCCAGCAACGTTTGCAATGGGTTGCCCTGAATAAATACTTCGACCAGAAAAGCATAATTTGGTGTTTTTTCCCAGTCTAGCACTTTATTAATGTTGGGATGTGTTAGTTTAATGAGCGGCTGGGCATATTCAACAAAACGGGTAACGGTTTCTGCGCTAAAAAACGGGGACAAAATTTTTAGGGCTACGGGTTGATTTTGCTGGGTATCGGTCGCTTTAAGAACGGTTCCAAAATGGCTTTCGCCAATTGTCTGTTCAATTCGGTAACGGCCTTTTACCAATTGACCGGGCAAATTCAGCGCTTCACGCGATTGAATGGCCGTTAGCGCCACGGCTACAGAGGGATAAATGGCAAAAACATCTTGATACCCACTGAGTTTAATAACTTCGCGCGTACTTGCAGAGGCATTTGCCAGCACAATTTGTAAGCCTTCTTTTTTGCGATGTAAGTTGATCAGCGATTTTAAGCCGGCTGTGGTTAGCGTTTCAATTTGAGATAGATCAATAATTGGGGTAGCGTGCTTTTCTTGCTGCGAGAGGTGTTCCAGTTTTTGCTCCAATTGGAGGAGGCTTTCCTGGTTAAAAATGCTTGAGGGAGTCAGGATAGCGGCTTCGCTATCCGGCGCAAAATGCAAATCGATGGTGCCGGGAGGCGTTAAATCGATGGTTAATCCTTCATACGCAATGACTACCTCACATGTGGGAAGGGCGGTGTTTTGCTGCTGGTAAGCCAGGGCGGTTTCTTGTATGTGTACCAGCTCGTCATCGGAGTAGGTTGGGTCGTGATGGAATAGCAGTAATCGTTTTGCGCCTGCCGCCCGCGCCATATCCACCCCGATCATTGCGGAACTGTGGCCCCAATCTACTTTTTGCCACGCTTCTCTGAGGGTGTACTGTGCATCGAACAATAGGGCGTCGGCGTTTTCAAAAAAATCAAGATAGGGACGAATGCTTGTTTCATCAAGATTTTTGTATTCGGCATCGCTGGCGTAGACAAAAATGCTGTGCGCATCTTCAAATCGGTAGCTGTACGCGACACCTGGGTGAGCATTGGCAATGGTATTGACTTTGAGTGGGCCAATTGTAATGGGTTTACCTTCTTTTAAGGTGATAAATGACCGTTTAGCCCGCATGTAGGAGAGTGAGACAGGGAAATTCAACGGACGTTGCTGATCAATCAACGCCTTTTGCAAATTGTGAATACTGTAAATGTAAATCTGATTGCCGGGGATAAAGGCCGGCGCAAAAAACGGGAAGCCTTGAATGTGGTCCCAATGAGGATGACTGAGAAACAAATGGATGATACCCTCACCCCGGCCACACGGTCCCTTCAGCAGTTCTTGCCCCAATTCACGCAGGCCAGACCCCGCATCGATGATGAATATTTCATCGCCCGTCTGAATTTCAACGCACGCCGTATTGCCGCCTGCCGTCCCCCGGAGCAATACTGGCAGTGATTTTACATAGGCCCACACCGCCGATTCATCAGACGTGTTGATATTGGGCATTTGCAAAATTGCCCGATATATTTTTTCTTCAACAACTTCCGGCTTTATGGGAGAGGGAACGGAGCCACGCGCCCCCCAGATTCTGATTTTCATCGTTTTGAGTAGCCAATTGTTGTTTACTGCTTAACAAGGGTTTAAAAATATGTCGCTGGCGTTTGGGCCAATAGAGCTTATCTTATTTATTGTAGCACGGGTATGAACATAACTCAACGGGAATTTAGGGGGATGAGACCTTGTCATTGAAAATTAGAGATTAATGACTAGCTAAAATTTCACGCGCTGATTCCTAATTTCCCGATCTAATTTTTTCCACTTTCTCCATAAACGCCCGCACGCGGACAGCATCAACCGGGTGGATCCAATATCCCCCCTCCTTAAAATACGAGCCAACAATTAAAGCGTCGGCAAGGGGGAGGTAGGCTTCAACATTTTCTAACGTTATCCCCGACCCAACCAGCACTGGAATATCTACCGCCGTTTTCACCTGCTGCACTTCAGTGGGATTGGCTTGAAACCCCGTGGCAATGCCGGTAACGATGACGCCATCGCTCAGAAAAAATTCGGCGGCGTGGGCAGTTTCAACTATATCTACATCGACAGTAATGGCGTGGGCGCTGTGCTTCTTTTTTATATCGGTCAGCACCAAGATATTGGCGGCTCCGATTTGACGGCGGTAGCGCATCAGTTCGCCGGCATCCGCGGAGATAACTCCCTCGTCGGCTACGTGAGCAAACACAAATCCTTCCGCCCGAATAAAATCTAATCCAGCAGCCTGAGCAACAGCTAATGCCTCCTTATTTGCCCCGGCCAAAATTTGAATGCCACACCGCAGTCCGGTAGCGTTTTTCACCTCGTATCCAATAGTGGTCATTGCGGCCACAATTTCCGGACCAACGGTTCGGTTAAGATATGGAACATCGTGCATATTCTCAATGGCCAGCATATGCTGGTGTACCATACGTTCTGTAAAATTGGCGGGGAAGTAAGCCATTGAGTA
>CAYPUV010000061.1:0-17725 GCA_964413895.1 uncultured Anaerolineaceae bacterium | reverse complement strand
AACCCGCAACCTTCGGTTTTGGAGACCGACGCTCTGCCAATTGAGCTACACCCCTCTGTACAGGTAGCGGGGAGAGGATTCGAACCTCTGACCTCCAGGTTATGAGCCTGGCGAGCTACCTCTGCTCCACCCCGCAGTATTGGTGCATCATAAAATAAGGCTGTACCCCCGATTCTGTTTTAAACCGTCATCTATCTCACCCTAAGGGTGGTGGCTTGTGGATTGCAGGGTGTTACCCTGCCTCACCCGCGCCACTGCGATGAGACCAAGCTCGCAATTGCTGGCCTGGCCCACTCACCTTGCTCTCAGTTGCACGCTCGCCCAGCCAGGGGTGTTGCCACCACCTGCTGGTAGGCTCTTACCCTACCGTTTCAGCCCTTACCCCACGCATTCTGCGTTTGGCGGGATTACTTTCTGTTGCGGTTGTAGTCATTACGCACTTTCGTGGCAATGCCCTCACTTACTGTTTCATGAGGCAACCTTGCCAGTTTTTACTGGCAGAGAGTCGGGAAGTTCCTCTACCGGCTGCGCCGGCAGCGACGGTTCGCCTTATTTATGATGTCTTTTTAAAAAACAGGCGTCCCCGAGAGGACTCGAACCTCTAACCTCTTGGTCCGCAACCAAGTGCTCTATCCATTGAGCTACGAGGACACATTGCCCAAAGCAGGGCAAATTATAGCACGCTTGCATTTAGGAGTCAATTGTTAGCAAACCCGTGGGTGCCATTCAATTTAGGAACAGATTTGACAATCGCATCCTGAGTAGCGCGGAACAAGGTGACGCGCGTAGCGAAGGGTGCGGTTTAGGCAACGAATTTTGGCAAGCCCGCACCCTTCGAATCGTTTAAATGGCGGCAAGATAGGCCAATACCTGTTCCACCGCCCAATGCCATTGACTCCATTGCGGCTTAAACATATCGGCTTCCAGCAGTTCAATTACTTTAGCAAAGTCAATGTCCGCGGCACCGGTACCCTGTGTGGCACTGGCAATTGCCCCTAATGCATTACCTAAAACACCAGATGCTTCCCAGCTTAGCCCTACCATCCGCCCCAACAGAAAACCGGCATTAAAACTATCTCCCGCGCCCGTCGTATCCTTTACCTGAATTTCAAAGGCTGGGATTTCCAGATAATCGTTACCATGTGCTATCGCACATCCCTTGGAGCCACGTTTTACCGCTATTGCTTTTGCCCCTTTGTCTAAAATAGCGTTCACAGCATCTTTCAAATTCGCTGTTCCACTTAAAATCATCAATTCCTGTTCATTGGGGAAAAACACGTCAATTTTAGGCAACAGTTCTTTGATCCGTTTGCCATAGCGCATTGCGGGTTCTGGATTGGGGTCTAAACTTACATGGCAGTGATTATAACGTGCCAGTTCTAGCGCGTGTACGGCTGCATCTTGCTGAGGCTGAGCCAGCAAAGCATATCCGGAAAAATGATACCACCGCGAGTTAGAAAAATAATCTTCCCATTCCGGCTTTGGAATAGTGAAAACATTCGCCCCTCGTGAGGAAAACATTGTCCGTTCGCCATCGGGATTCACAACAATGTAAATCAAACCGGTGCTAACTACCTTATCAGTTTGAATCTGGCTTCGGTCTACACCTATTTCTTTCAGGTCGGTTAATACCTGGGCCGCCAGTGCATCTGTTCCAATCCGCCCAATGACGCCAACCTCAACCCCCATATTGGCCAACGCCAACGATGTGGTAACGACGGCTCCACCGGTATGATATTCCACTGCAGTGGCAACACCTTCACTACCACGACCAGGATATGCTGGCATCGAGGCGTTAATGTCAATATTTATGTCGCCTAATAATATTACATCAGGCATAGGTTACCTTTTCTGTGAACATAACTGCCAATCTGAGGGACATCCGCATTTCCACAGAGTTTCCCCTATTTGTGCAGCCCAGTTGTCTTTGTTGCGCTTAAAAAGCAGGGGCAGACACGTACGTCTGTCCCCGCCTTATTTTAATAAGGTTGTCCACATTCGCCAAAATTGAATGGCTTAAAGTTCAATAGATATAGGTAATGTAACCACAAACTGGCTTCCTTTGCCGGGCACGCTATCGACCGTAACATGCCCATGGTGAATTTCTACCATCCCTTTAACAATGGATAGCCCCAGTCCCAATCCTTCAAATCGGCGCGTTAACGATGGTTCCACCTGATAAAAATCTTCAAAAATTTTTTCTAGTTTATCTTTAGGAATACCAATCCCCGTATCTGCCACACGCAAACAAATCTTTTGCCTCTTGCGCACCAACTCTACCAAAATGACGCCTTTTTCTGGCGTAAACTTAATGGCATTCGATATCAGGTTGGCCACTACCAGATATATTTTTTGGCGGTCGCCTTCTAAATTTACCGGATCATCCCCCTCTGCAAAATTCAGCTTCATTCTCAGGGATTTCGCCTGGATTAAATTTTGAAACTCTACCAGCACTTCTTTTACCAGCTCACGCATTGAAAATATTTCAACATCCAGTTCAATATCTTTGTTCTTTATGTGCCGCAAGTTGAGCATATCATCGATTAAATTCCTCAACTTTAGCGCACTTGCCAGAACCAGATTCAACTGTTCGCTGGCCTGGCCACTCACTTGGTCGCGCAAGGAAGAGGCGTACCCCAATATTACAGCCAACGGCGTCCGTAATTCGTGAGATACAATACTGACAAATTCATTTTTTAGTTTGTCCAGTTCCGCTAACTCTTCGTAAGCTTGCCGCACGTCTCGCCAAAGACGTGCGTTTTCAATTGCCACGGTTACGTGAGCCGCCAAAGTGGTGGCTATTTGAATATCATCTTGCGTAAATCCATTTTCATCTTGTTTATTCAACAGTTCAAGCACGCCAATCACCTGACGTTTGATTTTTAGAGGAACGCCCAAGATTGAATGTGTATGAAATTCACTAACATCATCAACATGTCTGTTCCAGCGTGGGTCGTCCTTCACGTCTCTTATCAGAATAGGTCTGGCTTTTCTGAATACCCAACCAGCAATGCTGTTATCTAAAGGAACAGCAACATCCAGCAAACGTTCTGCACTGGCAGAAATAGTGACTGGGGTGAATTTTAGTTCTCCTGTACCTTTATCATAAAGCAAAATTGAGCACGCTTCCGTATGGGTTAATTCTGTTGCCACCTGCACAATATTTTTTAATAATGGCTCCAATTCCAGAGTAGAATTGAGTGTTTGGCTAATTTTGGCGATCCGCTCTAAATAAGATATACGATATTCAAGATGCGCAATCTTCTCCTGATATTGTTCAATCGCGTGTTGTGTATCGCCATTCTGTTCAGGTGTATTCAAGTATTTCAACATCATATAAATTTATGGGATTACAGTCTCTGGGTGAAAGTCCACCCACCGGTAGAAATTATTTCTGGGGGAGCATCTAATTACTGCCCCAGTCGAGCGCGGCAAATAAAGAAGAAGCATTCAACAAAAACAAGAACGCTCAAGTAAAACTATACAAAGCAACAATCAAAATTATACCATAGGGAATACTCAAGCAACAACAAATTCATAGTTTATTTGTTGAGCTACGCGTTTCTTCCAGCCACATCTGGCGGCTGTGTTTCGGTCAGGAATAATCAAGTGGCTGCAGACAGCGATCGACCAGATCGCTATCGGGCACAATTTGCTTGCTCGTCTCGAAAACAGAATACAACAAGAATTCCTTGTTGCCAGCAGGCCCAACAATAGGGGAGACGATCAAGTTGACCACGGTTAATTGATGCGTGTGACACCATGCGATGATGTTTTTTAAGACAACAGCATGGATTGATTTTTTTCTAACGACGCCTCCTTTTTCTACCGACTCTTTTTTCGCCTCAAATTGGGGTTTTACAAGTGTTATAAACGCTGCCTTGGGTTCAACCCACTTTATGGCCGTCGGTAAAATTAATTTTAGTGAAATAAACGAAGCGTCTACAACTACCAGTGCCACTTTATCCGGTAAACGCTCAACCTTGCGCGCATTGGTCCGTTCCATCACTACCACACGCGGGTCTTGCCGTATTTTCCACGCCAGATCACCATACCCCACATCAATCGCGTACACTTTTTTCGCACCGCGCTGTAGTAACACATCCGTGAAGCCTCCGGTTGAAGCGCCGACATCGGCACATATTTTATTCGAAGGGTTTACATTGAAGGCATCCAGGGCTGCGGCCAATTTAAATCCTCCGCGGCTAACGTACGGTGTTTTGGACTTAACGTTAATCCTGGCCGTGACGTCTATCATTGTCCCCGGCGTGGTGATCTTTTGGTGGTTGATGATCACTTCTCCGGCCATTAGCATTGCCGTGGCCTCACGTACATTTTCTGCCAGCCTTTTTTCCACCAGCAATATATCTGCCCGTTTTTTTGCCATCGTTAAAATAGCACTTTCGCAATTATGCTTTTGCTCATCCGTAAAGAATAGGGTATATTGCAGTTTATTCTAACATAGGAGCAACGACGTGTTATTAGCGCTACTAAAAACGTTACGCCCCAAACAATGGACCAAAAACCTGGCCATATTCGCCGCTCTGATATTTGATGAAAAGCTCTTCAGACCACAATTTCTTCTACATACCTTGCTTGGGTTTGGGTTATTGTGCCTTGTTTCGGGAACCGTTTACATTATTAATGATATTGCTGACCGCGAAAAAGACAGAATTCATCCCCAAAAGAAAAATCGCCCGATAGCATCCGGTGCACTCAGTCTCCAAACGGCAACTCTGTTTGCCATTGTCATTCCTGCCATCGTTATCCCCTTGAGCTTCTGGCTAGACGTGGAATTTGGGGCGCTAATGACATTATACCTGGTATTACAGCTTGCCTATTCTTTTAAGCTAAAACACGTGGTTATCATTGATGTAATGACAATTGCCGCGGGTTTTGTAATTAGAGTGGGCGCTGGCGTAGTTTTAATCGATGTGGCGCGGTTTTCGCCGTGGCTATATGTCTGTACCACCCTGTTATCGTTGTTTATGGGCTTTGGTAAGCGACGGCAAGAGTTAATTTTGACCCAGACCGGCGTAAAAAATACCCGGGCTATTTTAGACCACTACAGTATTCAATTATTAGATGATATGATAATGATTGTGGCGGCGGGAACGGTTATGGCTTACTCGCTGTACACGTTCAGCGCGCCCAACCTCCCCAACAATCATTGGATGATGCTCACAGTTCCGTTTGTCATTTACGGTATCTTCAGGTATTTGTACACCCTGCACATTCAGGGTAACGGTGGAGATCCATCTGAAGTACTGTTGCGAGATCGCCCCATGCAATTGACTGTATTGCTCTGGGGTGTAACGGCAGTAATAATTTTGTATTTGTTTTAAGAGGCACTTGTTCAAAACGCTGTTGCCTTGTGTGGACATCAAGCAACTAAAAACAACACCCTCAAAAAAGGGTGTTGTTTTTTGCAAACCCACAAACGCCAGAACTAACGTTTGGTGTATTGAGGAGCTTTTCGAGCGCGTTTGAGGCCTGGTTTTTTGCGCTCTTTTACACGCGCATCGCGCGTTAAAAGGCCATGTTGGCGCAATGTTTTTCGTAACTCAGGCTCCACAACAAGTAATGCACGTGCAATTCCCAGGCTAACAGCGCCAGCCTGCCCGGAAACACCGCCGCCTTTAACTTTCACACTAATATCAAATTTACCTTCAAGGTCAGCAACTTTCAAGGGCATCAAAGCTACGCCTAAATCAGCATCGCGGGAAAAAAATTGATCGACAGCTTTATCGTTAACAATTATCGACCCGTCACCAGAATACAGCCTTACCCGTGCAGTTGCCTCTTTACGACGTCCAAGACCTTCGTAATATTGACCTTCCATTGCCATTACAGATTCTCCCTCTTATAAATCTAGTGGCTCAGGGTTTTGAGCCGCATGCGGATGCTTTGACCCCGCATATACCTTTAGCTTTTTGAACATTGCTCGACCCAATTTATTCTTGGGGAGCATTCCTTTCACCGCAGCTTCAATCACGCGCTCTGGGAATTTATTGAGCTGGTTCCGCAAGCTAACCTGCTTTAACCCCCCCGGGTACCCGGAGTGGCGATAATAGTATTTTTGATCTAATTTGCGACCAGTTGTCCGTATTTTTTCTGCGTTGATTACAATTACAAAGTCACCGCAATCAACGTGTGGCGTGTAAATAGGTTTGTGCTTGCCGCGCAGTATCGAGGCCACCTGGGCAGCCAATCGACCCAGCGTTTTACCCTGCGCGTCAACCACATACCATTTTCGCTCTATTTCTTGTGCTTTGGCACTATATGTTTTCACCGTCCTACAACTCCTTAGCAAGGGTTTTCTCGTTAATTGTTAAGATCGTTAATCGTTCTATTAATAATTCACATTGATCAAACACAAACCATTCGTCAAAGCCGGGGCTCCTGCTTTAGATCGGTCTTTTGCTTGAAGAACGTGTTTCATATCATCAACTTCCATTCTCCCGATACCAATTTGTATGAGTGTACCAACAATTGAACGAACCATTCTGTAAAGAA
Organism: uncultured Anaerolineaceae bacterium; assembly: GCA_964413895.1. Lineage (GTDB taxonomy): Bacteria > Chloroflexota > Anaerolineae > 4572-78 > 4572-78 > JANTHQ01. The sequence continues at coordinate 11,209 of CAYPUV010000061.1, read as the reverse complement.
ACGCATTTGCCGTAACATAGAATTGAATTTCCGAACCATCGACCAGCCACTCAGCCTGGGTAATTGTGCGAATGGTATTGTTTCCCTGTGGAGGCCGTCCAAATGATGCAAAGTCGTGCGTTCCCAGCAAAAGGGAACTGGCTTTTTGCATCCGAGAAACATCTAGGGGCCTGGCGATGTGAGTAACGTAACGCTGTTTTATTACATCCCGGTGCGGTTGGTTTAAAATTGTGTATCGATATTGCCTGCTACGTGCATCAAACCGGGGATGGAAGTGATCATATGTGGTTGTTAAGGTTGTAATTACCAAATCATTTGGTAACGTTGCATTCAGCGCTTTTTCTAGCTTGGCGGTGCTATGTTTCCAGGGTAGCTTGAAAGATATTACCTGACCGGTGGCGTGCACACCTGCATCTGTGCGCCCTGCACCTACAACGCGAATGGACGTTTTAGCCATTTGGGCAAGTCTGTGTTCTAAAACGCCTTGTACTGTTCTGCCCTGGGCCTGTATTTGAAATCCTAAAAAGTCAGTTCCATCGTAAGCAATAATCGCTTTGTAGGTTTTTAAGAGGTTATCCTGCAATGTTACTTTACTTTCTAGTCTTCGTAATCCACCAATTCAATCAAGGCCATTGGTGCTGCATCACCTTTTCTGAGGCCTAGTTTGTAAATACGGGTATACCCACCAGGCCGATCGCGATACAGGTCGGCGATTTCACTAAATAATTTTTGTAATATTGTCGGATCGTACAACCGCCCGGCAACAATCCTGCGTGCATGTAGATCGCCACGTTTGGCCAATGTAATTAATTTTTCGGCGACCGGCCGCAAGCTTTTGGCCCTGGCTTCTGTAGTTTGCAACCGTCCGTGCCGAAAGAGTTCAGTAGCAAGTCCTCTTAGCAGCGCTTTTCGCTGCGCGGTATTTTTGTTCAGTTTGCGTCCAGCTACTCGGTGTCGCATTCTATCTATTTCCTCCAAAATTCAAGCTGGCCCCAGTTATCTGCGTAAGGTTAACTTCCAGACCTGGATGCTACAACAATAGTTTCATCAATATCTTCCAGGAAACCTTTTTCTTCCAGGCGGTCAACCAATTCGTCCAGTGATTTTTGGCCAAAGTTTCTGATGGCCAAAATCTCATCGGGGCCTTTGCGTAGTTTTTCTAAAATTTCGCCAACTTGCGTAATTCCAGCCCGTTTCAAGCAGTTGTACGCTCTAACAGTTAATTCAAGTTCTTCAATAGGGGTATCTTGCATTTTTGAAGCGGCGGTTTCTTCTACCGGTTCAACTTCTGGCTCTTCTTCTACCATTATATTCGCTATCAAAGAGAAATGTTTAACGAGCAGGTGGGCAGATTCACGCAAAGCATCATACGGAGATATGGTCCCGTCGGTGGTAACTTCCATGATGAGCTTGTCGTAATCGGTCGCTTGCCCTACGCGAGCGCGCTCTATTTTAAAGTTCGCTTTTCTAACCGGACTAAATATGGCATCAACGGGGATTTCGCCAATGGGGAGTTTTCCTCGCTCTTCTGCCGGTGAATATCCCCTTCCCAGTTCAACCAGTAGCTCAATATCTAAATCGGCTTCACTCGAATCGCCGGTGAGTAAGGTTAAATCTGGGTTCACAATTTCAACATAAGGGGGGTGTTCCAGGTCACCGGCGGTGACAACACCTTCACCCTTTACCTCTACACGAAGCCGTGCCGATTCATTTTGGAAAAGTTTAACCCGCAGTTCCTTTAAGTTCAGGATCAGACCTGTCATATCTTCTCTGACGTGGGAGATATCGGAAAATTCATGGTGAACCCCACTTACGCGCACTGATGTTACCGCGGCGCCTTTTAGCGAAGATAATAGTACTCGTCGTAATGCATTGCCCAATGTAACCCCATAGCCGGGTTCCAAGGGGCTAATATTAAACCGTCCAAAATCTCTTGCAGTTGCTTCAGTTTCAACCTTGGGTAAAACAAGACCTAATTCGGACAACAGTACACCCTCCACAAATCACTTTTACCAAACAACGGCTGGCAAAAGGGTAATACATAATAAACTATATTGAAAAGCTTATTCTTCAAGATTAATTGTTTGTGCTTACCGGCTATAATACTCAACAATCAACTGTTCATTGAGGGTGAAATCAATATCTTCACGTGTTGGCTCGGCAACCACTGTACCAGCCAGATTGGCGGTATCCAGGCTAAGCCATCCGGGAACTTTTGTGTCTTTAATAGATTGGGCACGTTCTTTGAAAAAGCTATTTGCTTTGCTTTTTTCTGCAACCACAATTTGGTCACCCGGTTTAACTAGGAACGAGGGAATATCGGTTTTGCGGTTGTTAACTACAATGTGGCCGTGGCGAACAAATTGTCGCGCTTGAGCACGAGAATCAGCCAATCCGAGACGGAACACAACATTATCCAGGCGAGTTTCCAGGATGACCAGCAAATTTGTGCCGGTAACACCTTTCATCCGTTGTGCACGTTGAAAATATCGCCGGAATTGTTTTTCAAATATGCCATAAATTCTACGAGCTTTTTGTTTTTCTCTGAGCTGGTTTCCGTAGTCTGATTCTTTGGGTCGAAAACGGCGCACCGGACCGGGAGGGGTGGGGCGACGTTCCATTGCACATTTAGGAGAATAGCAACGATCTCCTTTAAGAAATAATTTTTCACCTTCTCTACGGCATAATCTACATACCGCACCTGTATAACGAGCCAATTTAGTCCTCCTAATAATAATCGTAGGTGAGGTTTACAGGTTTGGCTATTTACCCTTACGTCCCTCACAAATATGAACTTTCTTCAATTTAGTAATACTAGAGCACTCAATTAATGTGCAAATTATTACACCCGTCGTTTTTTCGGGGGGCGACACCCGTTGTGGGGAATGGGCGTTACATCTGTAATAGATTTCACTTTCAGCCCAGCAGCCTGCAAGGCTCGCACAGCCGCCTCGCGCCCTGGCCCAGGCCCTTTAATAAAAACTTCCACTTCGCGCATACCGTGTTCACTGGCTTTTTTGGCGGCAGAGGTTGCTGCTATTTGGGCTGCGTATGGCGTGCTTTTGCGAGACCCTTTAAACCCAGAGGTTCCTCCGCTGTACCAGCAAACTGTATTCCCATGTTGGTCGGTTAGGGTAACGATGGTATTGTTGAATGTGGCGCGGATATACGCCCGCCCATAGGGGATGTTTTTTCGCTCTTTGCGAACTACATGTCGAGATTGCGTTTGTCTTTTTGCCATCTAAGCTAATCCTCCAATAAATAAACAAGCAGCAATGGGACTACTTGCGAGCACGTTTCTTCCCGGCCACTGTTTTTCTGGTGCCCCGGCGAGTTCGCGCATTGGTTCTGGTTCGCTGTCCATGCAGCGGCAAGTTGCGTCGATGCCGCAAGCCTCGATAGCAACCAATTTCTTGCAGCCGTTTAATGTTCATGCCAATTTCGCGCCGCAAATCACCTTCTATACGATAGTTCTTATCAATAACATCACGCAGACGGTTCAGTTCTTCGTCTGATAAATCTTTAACTCGCGTGTCGAAATTAATACCGGTTTTTCTTAAAATCTCTTGACTGGTATGCCGACCAATACCAAAAATGTAGGTTAAGGATATTTCAACTCTTTTATTTGGTGGAATGTCGACACCTGCAATACGCGCCATATTTTTTCTCCTTACTCTACCCCTGGCGTTGTTTATGACGAGGGTTTTCGCAAATAACACGCACCACGTTCTTGCGTTTTATAATTTTACATTTATCACAACGACGTTTTACAGACGGTTTTACCTTCATTACATACCTCACTTATAAAAACTCAACTTGTCAATTATACACCAATTATAGCTGAGTTAAAATTATTGGGTCTCCATTTGTGATGGCAATAGAGTGCTCAAAATGAGCAGATAGCTTTCCATCTTCTGTAACCACGGTCCACCGATCATTTAACACTCTTGTCCCTGGTGACCCCATATTAACCATTGGTTCTAAAGCAATGGTCATCCCTTTTTTAAGTGGCACGCCTCTGTGTTCTTTGCCATAGTTAGGAACTTGCGGGTCTTCGTGCATATTTTTCCCCACGCCATGACCTGTGTAATTCCTTACGACACTGTAATGGTGCTTTTCTATGTAAGCTTGAATGGCCGCCGAAATATCTCCCGACCGATTACCAACTTTTGCCTGGGCAATTCCCACATACAATGCTTGTTCGGTTATTTGCAACAGTTTTTGCACTTCCGGCGAAATGTGCCCCACCGGAACGGTTACTGCTGCGTCGCCGACCCATCCTTTGTATGTAGCGCCGCAATCAAGGCTGATAATGTCACCTTCTTTTAAAGTTCTGTGCGCGTTAGGAATGCCGTGAACCAACTCCTCATTAATAGAGGTGGTGATGGTCGCCGGGAACCCATTGTATCCTTTAAATGTAGGGATGGCCTTGTGTTGGGTAATTATTTTTTCAGCCAACCGGTCCAGTTCAGCAGTAGATACTCCCGGTGCTACTTTTTGCGAAAGTTCTGCCAGTACAACAGCAACAATCCGCCCGGCCTCACGCATTAACGCAATTTCTTTATCCGACTTTAAGATTATCATTTTGCGTTGAGCCTATTTTATAAAGCCTTCGTAATTACGCATCAGCAATTGAGCTTCAAGCTGTTTCATTGTGTCTAGCGCCACACCGACCACAATGAGCAAGCCGGTGCTGGTGATCAATAGCGACCCTGTTTGGGTGGCTGTTGTGCCCAAACCGGGGATCAGTTGAGTAATCCACGGTAAAATGGCTACTACCCCTAAAAATAGCGCTCCTACCAGGGTAATTCGCTGCATCACGCCGTTCAGGTAGGCTTCGGTTGTTTTGCCGGGGCGCAAACCGGGGATAAAGCCACCCTGCCGTTGCAGGCTATCGGCCAGGTTTTGCTGCTTGAAAATAATATCGGTATAGAAGAAAGTGAACAGTGCCACCATAATAAAGTAAGTAACCCAGTAGGGCCACGCACCAGACCGCGGGCTAAACCATTCTACGACAAAGCTTGCCATAGAGGCAATGGCCGGTGATGGCGAATTGGCAAAGAAGCTTCCAACAGAGCCGGGAAATATCAAAATAGACTGCGCAAAAATCAGGGGGATCATCCCGGCGCTATTTACTCTCAAGGGGACATGCGAGCTTTGTCCACCATACACTTTGTTGCCCCGCACGCGCTTTCCATACTGCACGGGGATGCGTCGCTGGCCTTCACTGATAATCACTATCCCCAAAATAGTAATGATGGTTATGATGGTGAACATAAACAGGATAGCGTATTGCTGCAACTGAATAAACTGCCAAATTCGCCCCGGCATATGGGCCACAATACCACCAAAGATGATGATGGATACGCCGTTGCCAATCCCTTGCTCTGAGATTAGCTCACCCAACCATACGGCAAACAAGCTCCCCGCCGTCATAGAAATAATAATAGCAGTTGTGCCCAATGGATTAACCCTAAATCCAAAGTTGCTGATGATACCCGGAATGCTCTGCTGAATAATAACTACCTGTCCATATGCTTGCAGTGCAGCCAGGGGAACGGTTAACCAGTGAGTGTATTGGTTAATTTTAGCCTGCCCTTGTTCCCCTTCTTTTGATAATTCTTCCAACGCGGGGATCATTGGGGTTAACAACTGCAAAATAATGGATGCAGTAATGTACGGATAAACTCCGGTGGCTAAAACAGAAAACTGCCTTAACACACCACCAGACAACAGGTCTAAAAATTGGAGAATATCTGCACCTGTGCTACCACTCGCCAGAAACTGGTTTAGAGTTTCCCTGTCAACGCCGGGTACGGGAACTTGAGACGCTGCTCTGTAAACAATTAATATCAACAACGTAAATACAATCTTACGTCGCAGGTCTGGTAGTATAAACGCATTTTTTACAGCTTGGATCATGGTATCCTCAATTAAGAGATGTCAGTTATCGCAATTTTGGTCGTCGCGGTTTTGGTAGTACCTCAAACGTTCCGCCGGCAGCCTTAATTTTTGCTCTGGCTGCTTTGGAAATTCGGTGTGCTTTAATGTGCAGCGGTTTTTCTAACTCACCGTCGGCCAAAATAGCAACAGCTTTGGCAGATTTTTTTACAATGCCTACGTTAACCAGCGATTCTAAAGATACTTCATCGTTGGCTTCAAAATATTTATTTAACCGTTCCAGGTTAATCGGCACAAATTCAATGCGCCAAATATTGGTAAACCCAACTCCACGCGCAAACGGCAACCGTCTAACCAGGGGCAATTGGCCACCTTCAAAGTAGGGGCCTTTGCCGCCGCCAGAACGAGCGCCCTGGCCTTTGGTCCCACGACCGGCTGTTTTCCCCTGTCCCGCTGCGTGGCCTCGGCCCACACGTTTTCTGCGTTTGGTGCTGCCGGGAGCGGGTTGTAATTCATGCAATTTCATTCCAAAATACCTCCGTAAAACCAATTCTAGGCTTCGGGTTCGTCAACTCTTAACAGGTGAGATACTTTATTTATCATCCCACGAATAACTGGCGTATCGCTGCGTTCAACGGTTTGCCCCATTCGACGTAACCCTAAAGATTGCACAACCCGTTTTTGGCGTTCTGAATAGCCAATGGGACTTTTAACGAGCGTTACTTTTAGTTTCTTTACGGTTTTTTCAGTCATTGTTCCTGCTCCAGAAAGGCTGTACCTGGTTTAGGGGAACGCCGCGCCGTTGGGCAACCGTGACGGGGTCTTGCATTTCGGTTAACCCCTTCATCGTGGCTTTTACTACGTTCAGGATGTTGGCACTGCCCTGACTTTTCGTTAAAATATCTCGAATACCCGCTGCTTCAACAACTGCGCGCACGCCGCCGCCAGCAATAACGCCGGTACCGGGAGAAGCTGGTTTTAGAAACACCTTCGCCCCAGATTGTCGCGCCGTAATTTGGTGCGGGATGGTTGTGCCAATCATCGGAATCTTTTTCATCGTACGTCGCGCATGTTCTGAAGCTTTGCGGATCGCTTCTGGCACTTCACGGGCCTTGCCCACACCAATACCAACGCTTCCTTTATTATCGCCTACCACTACCAAAGCGCGGAAACTGAATCGACGTCCACCTTTAATTACTTTGGCCGTGCGGGCAATGTGAACTACGCGTTCGTCCAATTCTTCAATTGCGTCTTCAAATTCACGTTTTACCATTATCCCTCCAGAATAATGATCAACGGGGGTTCCCAATGACCATTGTTGTACTGGGCATCAATCAATAAGTTTACCTAAAAGTTTAATCCGGCTTCTCGAGATGCGTCTGCTAAAGCTTGAATGCGACCTTGATATTTGAAGCCACCACGATCGAAGACAACGCTGGTAATACCGGCTGCCAAGGCGCGTTCGGCAACCAGTTTGCCAACAACGCGGGCCTGTTCTGATTTATTTTTGTCTACCACCAGAGATTTGGCCGCTTTGTCTATGGTAGAAGCAGAAACCAATGTAACCCCTTTGGTGTCATCAATTACCTGGGCAAAAATGTTGTTCAGGCTCCGATACACATTCAAGCGCGGTCGTTCTGGTGTGCCAAAAACAATTTTACGCACGCGAGCATGGCGTTTTTCTCGAGCAAGACGTTTTTTAGATCGTTTAGCCATTTTTTGAATTCTCCAAACCTCAATAATCCTACGCTTTACCAGCCTTGCCAGCTTTGCGTCGCACAACTTCGTTTTTGTAGCGAATGCCTTTGCCTTTGTACGGCTCTGGGGGACGCGTCCGCCGAATACGGGCTGCGATTTCACCAACCAGCGCTTTGTCTGTACCTTTTACGGCCAGGTTTCGCCCACCTTTTTCCACTTCAAAGCTAATATCACCCATAGGCTCAAAAATCACAGGATGAGAGTAGCCCACATTTAATACAAGATTTTTGCCTTCCATAATGGCTCGGTACCCAACCCCTTGAATTTCTAATTCACGGGTAAAGCCCTGGCTAACACCAACAACCATATTGTTGATCAGGGCGCGCACTAAACCGTGCAAAGCCCGATGGTGTTGCTGATCAGTTGGCCTGGAAACTACCACCTTGTTATTTTCTAAAACAACAGAAATATCCGGTGAGAAAGTTTGAGTTAGCTGGCCCTTTGGCCCTTTTACGGTTACCTCGTTATTCTCGATGGTAACATTCACGCCATTTGGAAGGGGAACTGGAATTTTCCCTATTCTAGCCATATTTTTTTACCCCTTACCAAACATAGCACAACACTTCGCCACCTACACCGAGTTGGCGTGCTTTTCTTCCGGTCATTACCCCCTGTGGAGTAGAAAGTACAGCAATGCCCAATCCACTCCGAACCCAGGGAATATCACTTTTCTTGGTGTACACCCGGCGTCCGGGCTTGCTAACGCGTTGCAACCCATTAATAACAAGCCTGGGGTGTCGCTCTCTGGTGTACTTGAGTTCAATTTGCAAGGAGTTTTGCGGAGAAGCGGAAACAACTTTGTAGTTTTGAATGTATCCTTCTTCTTTCAATATCCTTGCTATTGCTTCAATCATTTTTGAACTTGGCATAGCTACTGCACGATGCTTTGCCATTCCAGCATTCCGAATGCGTGTAAGCATATCGGCAATAGTATCTGTTACAGGCATTTATTAGTTCTCCTTTAACAAGAAAGCAGTATCAGTTACAAGCTGACTTACCAACTTGATTTCACGACACCAGGAATTTGGCCTTCGTTTGCCAATTCTCGGAAGCAGATCCGGCATAGATCAAAGCGCCGCATATACCCACGGGGACGTCCACAGCGACTGCAACGGTTACGAACGCGCGTAGGGTATTTTCGTCTTTGTTCTCTGTACTCCATACATTTTTTGGCCATATATTTTAACTCCTTTTAAAGGGCATCCCCATTAGGGCCAATAATCGCCGACCTTCTTCATCGGTTCCGGCTGATGTAACGATGCTAATTTCCATCCCACGAATTTTATCAATTTTGTCGTAATCAATTTCGGGCCAAACCAGTTGTTCTCTTAAGCCAACGGTGTAATTTCCGCGTCCATCAAAGCTATTTGGCGAAATACCACGAAAGTCTCGTTGACGGGGCAATGCAACGCTCACCAGGCGATCAAAGAAATCCCACATTCTGGTGCCGCGCAGGGTTACTTTTACCCCAATTGGGTTACCTTCACGTAGTTTGAATGTAGCAATTGATTTTCTAGCGCGCGTAATTACAGGACGTTGACCCGTAATTTTGCTGATGTCTTCAACCGCGCTGTCTAAGTATTTGCTGTTTTGAAGCGCTTCACCAAGCCCTACATTGACTACTATTTTTTTTATGCCGGGAACCTGCATAACGTTTTTGTAGTTAAATTCTTTCATCAGGGCCGGTACTACTTCGGTTCTATATTTTTCTAACATTCTTGGCATAAGTCACCTCAGGCAGTACCTTATCTTAGTCAATAATGGCATCACACCGTTTGCAAACACGGCGTTTTTTGCCATCTTCAATTTCAAAGCGAACGCGGGTGGGTTCGCCGCAGCTGGAGCAAACCAGCATTACATTAGAGATGTGAATGGGGGCTTCAAATTCAATGATACCGGTTTGGGTTCTGGTTTGGCTAACAGGCCGCTGGTGTTTTTTGACTATTCTTACACCAGAAACCACCACGCGGTCTTTGTCGGTGTTGCGCTGCGCGGGTCTGCCCCATCTGGATTTATTCCATCCCTTTTTTACTTCCAAGACTTCACCCTGAACCCCCAGGTCGTTACCTGCAATTACCTGTACGGTATCACCCTTTTTTATTCTTTGCATAATTAAAACTCCTCTGTTTTTTGCCTCTAAAAAGTCCGGGGTTATAACACTTCTGGCGCTAAAGAGACAATCCTCATAAACCCTTTCTCTCTTAGTTCACGGGCAACAGGGCCAAAAATACGAGTGCCTTTGGGTGATCTACCATCATTGTCCAAAAGAACAGCTGCATTCTCATCAAATCGAATGTAAGAACCATCGGTACGGCCGGCTTCTTTGGCGGTGCGCACAATTACAGCTTTTACAATATCGCCTTTTTTTACTGCGCTATGGGGGGCGGCCTGTTTTACGGTAGCAACAATTACGTCACCTAGCCCACCATATCTACGCCTGGAACCACCCATTACCTGAATGCACAAAACCTCTTTGGCGCCCGTATTATCTGCTATTTTCAATCGGCTTTCTTTCTGGATCATTGCACACTCCCAAAATTTTTAATACGTTGATACGTGAGCCAGGGCTACTGATTAGCGCGCGTTAAAACTTCGGTCATGACCCAGCGTTTTTCTTTGCTCAGGGGTCTAGACTCTACAATTTTTACAGTGTCGCCAATAGAGGCTGAATTATTCTCGTCGTGCGCTTTGTATTTTTTGCTCAAGCGGATAACTTTACCATACAAGGGGTGGCGTTTGGTACGCTTTACACTCACCACAATTGTTTTATTCATCTTGTCGCTTACGACTTGACCAATCAATGTTTTGCGTCGTTCTCGTGCCATACATCACCTCTTATTGTTGGGCCAATTGGCGAGCAACTGTTTTTAAGCGCGCTATATCACGCTTGACCACTTTTACTCGGTTGTAATCTTTTAGCTGTTGCGTAGAAAGCTGGAAGCGAAGGTTAAAAAGTTCCTGGTAAGCTTCCTGAAGTTTCTGCTCAATTTCTTCTTGTGATAATTCTCTGATCTCGTTGGCGTACATTTTACTGCACCCCCTCCCGTGTAATGAACTGGGTTTTGATGGGGAGTTTGTGGCTGGCGAGACGCATTGCTTCTTTGGCCACCTCTTCTGGCACGCCAGACAGTTCAAACATAATGCGTCCCGGTTTTACAACTGCTGCCCAGTATTCCACGTTCCCTTTGCCACTGCCCATCCGGGTTTCGGCGGCTTTTTGGGTAATGGGTTTGTCTGGGAAGATCCTAATCCAGAATTTGCCCCCACGTTTAATGTAGCGAACCACTGCTCTACGCGCTGCTTCAATTTGGCGACTGGTAATCCAGGCTGGTTCCAATGCTTGTAGAGCGTAATCGCCAAAGGCAATGTGCGTTCCCCGGCCGGCTTTTCCTTTCATCCGACCGCGCATTTGCTTTCTATACTTGGTTCTTTTTGGCATTAACATTGTTTATTTCTCCTGCAAAGGGCAACATATTAGGAAGCACTATACGCCCATGTGATTTCTTCTTTGGTTTCAGGCAAAATATCACCTTTGTACACCCATACTTTT
>CAYPUV010000060.1:0-17832 GCA_964413895.1 uncultured Anaerolineaceae bacterium | reverse complement strand
TAGGGGATGGGTCGTTTTGACATGTAGTATGCCATCTGATAAACTTATATTTATAATTCTGTTGAGCGGAGGCGCAACCCATGGTTAAACAAAGAATTTTCCGAAACAGCTCAATATACAAATGGAGTGTGCCTGCTCGGTAACAGAATTGCATTAAACAAATCCAATAGGCCGTGGGCGTATTCTTACCCATGGCTTAAAGATATGGTGTGTCACAGGCTGTGGGTAAAACGATACCTACGGCCTTTTTGTTTGGGAAGCAAAGGAGGGGAGAATTATGAATGAACTAAAATATAGAGGGAAACACAATGCGTTTGAATCAACTATCAGACACACAAGGAGTATTTAAATGATACCAACAACACACAAGTTACCAGGCGGCTTCTCTATTCGACCTGCTTCTATGGATGATCTGGGAGCGACGGTGAACCTGTTTAATACCTGCGGATTCGTTGAAACGGGCATTAAGTTGTTTGACCCGGACGAATACAAGTTGGAGTGGCAGACCCCCGGTTTCAACCTGGCAGAAGATACCCGACTTGTATTTGCACCAGGTGGTCAATTGGCCGGGGCGGCCGAAGTGTGGACGGTACGCAATCCGCCCGTGCATCCGTGGGTGTATGTGCGTGTCCATCCCAACTACACTGGCTTGGGCATTGGCACGTACCTCACCGCCTGGGGCGAAACCCGCGCCCGTGACGCCATCGCCCGTGTCCCCGACAATGCGCGAGTAGTGATGCGCTGTGGGGTCAACGGGAATTACCAACCATCTCAGCAATTTTTGGCAGACTACGGCATGCAGTTGGTTCGCTATTTTTGGGATATGGAAATTGAAATGGACGCTGCTCCCCCTGCACCGCAGTGGCCCGACGGAATCACTATGCGTGTTTACACGCATCCGCAAGACATAAAACTCACCTATCTGGCGGTGGATGAGGCATTTAAAGACCATTGGGGACACGTGGATGGTCCGGTAGATGAGGGGCTGGCGCGTTGGCGAGCGTGGCTGGATGGTGATAAAGATTTTGACCCCAGCTTGTGGTTTTTGGCGATGGACGGCGACCAGATTGCCGGAATGTCGCTATGCCGCCCCAAAATATCCTACGATTCCGACAGGGGCTGGGTAGATATTTTGGGCGTTCGTCGTCCCTGGCGAAAACGCGGTCTGGGCCTGGCGCTATTACGTCATTCGTTTGGTGAATTCTACCGCCGTGGTAAACTTAAAGCAGGCTTAAGTGTTGATGCAGCCAGCCTCACCGGCGCAACTCGCCTGTACGAAAAAGCTGGTATGCACGTGGCGCGTCAATATGCCGATTACGAAAAAGAATTGCGCCCCGGCAAAGAACTGGCAACAGAATAATGAGTGGGACGTGGATACGATAAAAATTTCGTAGCTGTACAGGTTGTCATTACGAGGTGCATTTTCTGCGCCGTAGCGATCCCCTGTTTGTGAAAACGGTGCTTGCTTCGCTTCGCTCGCCTATGCCCCTCATCCCCCCATACCCTCCTTCTCCCCACTGGGGAGAAGGAGGGTATGGGGGGATGAGGGGCAAAAAAGCCTGTATCGTTACAAAATTTCTTTGACAGTGCTGGCGTTGTAGCGTACAATTTTTTGGTAGCCATTACCATCGTTTGCCTGCTTACTTGATCCACCCGTTTATTAACGTTAAAGGGAGTGTAATGATGCCTCGCGTTTTGGTTGTAGATGATGAACAAGACCAGGTTGATTATCTGACTATGGAATTGCAATTATCCGGCTGGACTACTGGTTATGCAATGAGTGGTGTGGATGCAGTGCTAAAAGTATTGGAAGGTGACTGGGATGTCGTGTTGATGGACATTAAAATGCCCAAGCTCGATGGCATTGGTGCCCTAAAGATCATTCGTCGCGTAGCGCCAGATCAGCCGGTGGTGATGGTTACGGGGCAGGCCGGACAGGGCGACATGTATGAATCGACCCGACTTGGCGCGTACACGTGCTTGCTCAAACCTGTTGAACCAGACCATCTCAATAAGGTACTCATCGAGGCGGCAGCGCGCAAAGACCGCACTTAAAAAATCTTCATTTTTGCCACAGCGATTCTACAATTTTAATCATCATCCCTCCCCCCTGACCCCCTTCCCCGGGAAGGAGGGATACAGGGGGGAAGGGAAAATCCGCAAAAATCATACAATTATCCAAAAAAGTCCACTTGACATTGAGCCTGAAACCTTAACTTGTGCCCTAAACGGGTATAGATACAAAAATTTGGGATGAAAATCACATGGAAGACAATCCAATTTTCCTGTTGGCGTTTTTATCGGTGTTTCACGTTGCCGGGGCAATTGCGCTGGGGGTTGCAATCCGCGGCATTTGGAAAACAATTCAGGGAGAAGGCGGCGGAATTGTACAATCAATCCTTTTCGTCATCTGGGGCAGTATGTTTGGGTGTATGCCGTTCGGCTTTGGATTAGACCCCACGTTACCCATCTGGATGCTCCCGGCGCAGATTTTTATTTGGAGTACTACTTTCCTAATCACCGTATTTTTAGGCCGCAGGGTGTTAGATTGGACCAAACCACTGCTCAATGTACACACCGGATTGATTGTATTTGGTGGGATTTTTATGTTGAGTGGAATGTTCGGTGGATACGCGGCCTTCAATCAGGGGGAGGTGAAGACTGCATTGTTGATGGGAGGGGTTTTTGGCGTGATTGGCGCCGGCATCTTTTTGATGGGAATAGTGGGTTTGCTAAAACAGGCCTGAGACACTTCTAATAATTGTGATATAATATTTACGAACACGGTTGCAAAAATTATGCAACGCACATAGCGTCCAGGAGCAGAAAAGTGATTAACCGGCGAACGTTCCTTTTGATCCAGGTGTGGGTAGCCATTGCCTTGAGTCTCGTTGCATGCAACCTCTCTGATATTAAACCCAATGTATTAAAGGCCCCATCCAACGTTCCGGTTACATCAGTATTGCTGGGGGGAACTCAGCCACGCACTGTTCCGGTAGGCCAAAAACTGATTATCTCTTCTGCGCACAGAGACCCCAATGGCATTACCGATGTACAATTTTTTGTGGATGGTGTGCTGGTTGATGCAAAAGCCCCACCATTTTCCCAATCTTTTTTTAAAGTTGATTTTTCATGGATGCCGCCAAGCGTAAAAACATACACTATTAATATTGTGGCTCACAGTATCAATCCTCAAACGGTTCCCGCCACATTAACGTTGACTATTCAGGCGGTGGAAAGAGGGACGTTGGCGAACCCTACCCCTTTGAATGCTGCTGTCCAACCGACCGCCACTCCCGGCGGCAAAATTGCCTGCCTCAACGCCTCGGAGTTAGCGGCAGATGTTACCATTCCTGATGGTTCGGAAATTCAGCCGGGAACTCGCTTTGACAAAACATGGCGGGTGGAGAATACCGGCACGTGTGATTGGGGCGCTGGCTATATTTTCGATCTGGTAGATGGCCCGGCATTGGGCGCTTCGCGTCAGGATGTGCCGCACGTTAAAGCGTTGAGCCAGCATGATTTCACCCTTAATCTGGTTGCCCCAACCAAATCGGGAACCTATCGCAGCATGTGGCAACTGTTCGATCCACAAGGTGATCCCTTTGGGGCGCAGTTTTTTGTGGATTTTGTTGTGCCACAAACATGTCAGGCGCCCAGTATACCCCTGTTCTCCGCCCAACCGACAACCATCGTTGCCGGGCAGAGCAGCACCTTGAGCTGGCAGGTTGAAGGCGCAACTTCAATTGCCATTAATCCCGCAGCGCAGATGACCGCCGCCGCCAGCACACTCACCGTTTCGCCCGCTAAAACCACCACCTACACCCTTACCGCCAGTAATGGCGATTGTTCGACGACGGCACAAGTGACCGTTACGGTAACGCCGCAAACGTGCCAGGGATTGGCAATCAATCGGTTTGAGGCCGACCCGCTGACCATCCATCGGGGTGAACAAAGCACCCTGCGTTGGGATGTTACCGGCGCCACATCAGTTGCGGTTGCCCCTGGCCCGCAGATTAGCGCATCCAGCAACACAATGATGGTCTCGCCCATTGCAACCACTAATTACACTCTAACCGCGCAAAATGCCGTGTGTACGCTAATCCGGCAGGCCACTGTCACAGTGGTTGACACGACCACCCTGGTAGATTTTATCGCCAGCGCGCCGTCTGCAACCTGGCAAACCGAGGCTCGCTTGCTGGGATGGGGTGGTTCGCCCGTGGATTTTGCCGGTTATGTACGTTGGCTGGATAACGTTACCTTGCAAAATGGCAACATCGTTTCTCGCGTATTGGAAATTCACCCCAGCGGAGACAGCACCATTCAGGGACAATTTGCCGTGAATGTTGCGGGTGGTGTGCAACCCACCGATGAAATTCGGCTGGCGTTGGGGTATTTGCAGGGTGCAACGATATCGAGTGAGGCCACATATCGGGTGAGCTTCGTGCCGCCCGGCGCCGCGCCCATTCCACTGGGGGCACTGACGCTTGACCCTGACGGCGCAACCACTGCTGCCACATTTTCCCTGCAAAACGTGCCTGCCGGGCAACAAGGCGTATTTGTGCTACAAGTTGATCGGGGTAGCAACCCCGCCGCCGACGTTGCGGTATGGGTATCGGCGCAGCTGGTACGCCCTTAGCTGGCACAGCACACCATTGGCTGGATTTGGGTCGTTGCCGGACGTGTGTTTAGTTGAATAGGAGAATGAACGATGAAAACGTTTACGCATCCTTTTATGAAAATTGTGGGTGTAATTTTGCTGCTTGTCACAACGAGTATCGCTTGCCAGTTGAACAAATCGGTGCCACCGGTCATTACCATCGTCAGGCCAGATGACGGCAGCACTTTCATCGTTAATCAGCCGGTTGAGGTGGAAACTGTCAGTGTGAGCCAGGATGGCATTGCCCGCGTTGAACTGAGGGTGAATGGCGAGCAAATCGATACAGCCGACGGCGGCGGAGAGCAATCGTTCAGCACGGTGCAAACCTGGACGCCCACAGCAGTGGGAACCTTTCGCCTGGAAGTACGGGCGTTTGACGCCAATAACGTGCAAAGTAACTCCGCAACCGTCACGGTTGCGGTGGGGCAACCATCGGCGCAGGTAACGGTTGTGGTTAGCACGTTTACCCCAGAAAGTGAAACGAGCAAGGGTGGCGTGGCCGTCCCCACCGCAACGCCTGTCCCCCCGCCAACGGCCACCCCAACCCCGGCAATCCCCACATTAATTACCAAAACCGACTTGAATGTGCGGACAGGTCCCTCAACCGATTTTGACGTGGTTGGCGTATTGTTCAGCGGTTCGTCGGCGCGGATTATTGGAGTTAATGCCGAGCGCACCTGGTGGCTTATTGCGTTTTCCGGCGCAGCCAATGGGCAAGGTTGGGCGTCGGCGGGAGTGCAATACGGCACGGCCATCAACACAGAACTGGTGCCGGTGGTTGCCAGCCCGCCCACGCCCACGCCGGTTCTCTCACCCACCCCCACCCCCACTGTTCTGCCTGATTTTCCCCGCATCCATTTTTTCCGGGCGGATAGGCTGAACATTACTGCCGGGGAAATCGTTTTGTTGCAATGGGATGTCAGTGGAGCCGATGCAATCTACCTTTATCCGGGCGGCGAAGGCGGCGTGGTTGCGCCCGGCGATATGCAGGTAACGCCCACTATGACCACCGTGTATCGACTGGTGGCGCACAATGATCGCGGCGATGTGGAAGCAACCGTCACGATCAATGTAACGTCCGTTATTTCCACGCCCCAGGTCGTATTCGATTTTGTGCAAAAAGGACCAGATGCCAGCTGGGAAAACGGCAGCGGCGTTGCGCTGCCCTGGAACGGCACGCCCAACGATCCGCGCGGCTTTGTGGTTTTGCAAGAAAACATCACGCTGGAGGACGATAGTCGGCCCGCGCAGGCACTGGAAACCCATCCAGAGTGGATTATGGATGGCAATATTAGTGGCAGCTATGATGTTGATTTCGAGATAAAATCCGGTGACCGGTTTGTGGCAGAGGTGGGGTTTTTAAAAGGGGCTGCATCGAGCAATGGTGTTACCTTCCAGTTTTGCTATTTCACATTTATTGAAGGTGACTGTTTGGCTGAAGTGACCAAAACGTACAATCAAACAATCGTTCCATTTGAGGTTGATTTAAGTTCGCTAAATGGTTATAATGCGGGGTGGTTCCAATTGCGGGTATTGGCCAACGGAAACGCCAACCAGGATTGGGCCGTTTGGGTCAACCCGCGTATTGAAAGACCGTAGTGGAGCGTAGAAATTGGCGATTATGGATTTGCCAATCTTCAAAACTAACAAGGAGACTGAACAAATTTGATGAACAGTTTGCCACCTAACGAGCAACCGACTATTGGCCCGGGAGCGAATCTGCGGATTGAGGTGCATGCCGGACCGTTGGCGGGCAAAGGGTTCCCCTTTGAGGGCAATGCGCTAACTTTTGGCCGCGCCGAGAACAACGATATTACACTGGACGATTCTCGCGTTTCTCGCTACCATGCTGTGTTGCGCCGCCAGGGTGATCAGCTTATTTTAGAAGACCTGGGCAGCACCAACGGCACGCTGGTTAACGGCAAGCGAATTTACAACCCGCACGTATTACAACCCACCGAAACCATCACCATTGGCGCATCGGTGTTTGGGGTGACGGGCTTTGCCGCGCCGGCAACCGTGGGAATGTCGGCCCAGTCTGATAACAGAGATGATATTCGCTGGCAAACCTACCAGAGTTCATCAACATACGCGCAGCCGGGCGTACAGGGAAGCGGCAACTGGCTTTTGTGGACCGGACTCATCTTGCTGATTGGGTTGATTATAGCTATTATTGGCGCATCGGTTTTTGCATTTCGCAACAATGGAGGCAACGGAGTGGCGGCAAGTGTACCCTCGGTACTCATTTCCTCGCCGGTGAACGGGAGCGAGTTTCAGGTGGGGCAACGGGTAATTGTGCAGGCTACTGCCACCGATGTGGAAGGCGTTGTGAGAATGGAGCTATGGGTTGGCGGGCAAAAAATTGGTCAAGCGGTGAGTCCATCGCCAAAAGGGCAATCGCCTTTTACGGCGGTGATGGAATGGACACCACAGGTTGAGGGTTCATACTCGCTGGCTGTGCGGGCCTTCAACGCGCGCGGAGGGGAATCCGCCCCCACCACCATCAATCTCAACGTTGGGGGGTCTGTACTCAGCCCTACGCCTACACCGGCGCCGACGGCTACGGCTACGCCTGTGCCGTCGGGTGTTCCGGTCGGCGTGGTGCGCACAGATTTGAATGTTCGCAGCGGGCCTGGCACACAGTATCAAGTGGTGGGTCGGGTGGCGGCCAATACCGAAGTGGAAATTGTGGGGCGTAATGATGACGAATCATGGTGGTACATTGTGTACCCCAATACCCCAGACCAACGCGGGTGGGTAGCCGCGGAATATGCTCCCTCACAGAATGCGGGGGGCGTGCCGGTGGTGGATACGCCCACACCCATTCCAACCAACACGCCCACAGCCACAGCAACGCCGGTGCTAACCGAAACGCCAACCAGCACCCCCACCAAGGTCCCCACGGCCACAAACACGCCGGTTCCACCCACGGCCACGCCCACCGGTCCACCGCAAGCATCCATCACCTTCTCTGCCGAGCCGCTGGCAATCGATGCCGGGCAGTGTACCGTATTTTCATGGTTGATTACAAATGTGCAGGCGGTGTATTTTCAAGATGAGGGTGTCGCTGGGGATGACAACGGGTTGCCCGTTACCAAAGAGGAATGTCCCCAAAAAACAACCACCTACACTCTGCGTATCATTAAACTGGATGACCAACAAGAAACACGCGAAATCACCATTACGGTCAACGCCAAACCAGATGCTCCCTCTAATTTGGCGATAGCAGAGAGATTGCAAGATGGCTTTAAATTCACGTGGACTGACAACAGTGATATTGAAGACGGATTTAAACTGTACAATGCAGATAACAACGAGACACTGAAAACATTTGCTGCGGATGCTACCGCTGGCACAACAACTGGCCTGGCGTGCGACACGGCCTATCGATTGTACCTGGTTGCATTTAACGATATTGGCGAGTCCCCGCCGAGCAACATAGTTGTTGACCAAACATTAAGTTGCCCTTAAATAGCGTACCCAAAAACAACTAAATCCTAAAAATAAACATGGGAGTATGTAATTATGTCACCTGAACGAAGCGATGCAACAATTTTAACCAACCCTCGACCGGCGGCCCGGCTCATTGTAAAACAAGGACCTCAAATTGGTATCATTTTCCCCGTTGTGGGGGATAGAGTGCGACTGGGACGAGAAGAGGCGAACGACATAAAAATTCAAGATGCAGAAGTTTCGCGGCGACATTGTGAATTGGTATGGAAGGATAATGCGCTGATTGTGCAAGACATAGGCAGCTCCAATGGGACATTTGTGAACGGCACGCAAGTTACCACCCCCACAACGTTGAAAGCGGGCGATAGGATTGGCTTGGGACAAACGATTCTTGTATTGGAATTTGACCCTGTTGGCGAAGGGGCGCAAGCCGCATACGAACTTCCCCCGTCATCAAGGCCAATTGCGCCATCCGCGCCGCATGCAGCACAGCAGACTGTGCCCCAAAAACGCAATAAGCTACTCTGGATAGGTTGCGGTTTTTTGCTGCTACTGGTTGTCTGCTGTGTGGTTTCTTTGCTCGCAGCAGATTTACTTGATTTTATTGATCTGGGAATTCCTGGTTTCTCACAATTGAACCTGGTTTTTTAAGTTATAACTTGACACCCGTGACTATCCAAGGTGCGCTTTTGCTATCCGCTTAAATTTGCCAAAAATGCCGCCCCTCAGTATAATGCGATTTAGCATCAGGGCGGTTAGCTCAGTTGGTTAGAGCGCCACGTTGACATCGTGGAGGCCACTGGTTCGAGTCCAGTATCGCCCACACCCTCGGATGAACACCTGCCACCTAATGTGGCAAGGTGTTTTTTTGTTTCACATGCAAGGCATTCGATAATTTTCGTAACCTCTGCTATAATTTGCTAGTAGTTTTGCTCGTGTATTGTGGAAAGGAATGCGTCCGTGGCAGAACGAATTATGATTGTGGAAGACGAAACCGAAATAGCCCGCGTTTTGGCGCGCCGTTTGGAGTATGAAGGGTACGAAGTCGAGGTCATCGGTGAAGGAGAAAAGGCACTTCAACGGGCATACGACGACCCCCCTGCGCTGCTTCTGCTGGATTTAACCCTCCCTGATGTTGACGGCCTGATTGTTACCCGTGAGTTGCGTGCTGCTAATGTTGATGTACCGATCATTATGCTCACCGCCAGAGATGCCATCCCTGATCGAGTCAGCGGACTTGATGCTGGCGCAGATGATTATATGGTTAAACCGTTCAATAGCGATGAACTTATGGCGCACGTTAGAGCATTGCTGCGCCGAAGTGGTACGACAAAAGGCAACGAACCGTACACCTTCGCCGACCTTACACTTGACCCGGCCTCGCGCCTGGCTTTTCGCGGCGAACGCTCCATAAATCTCACTGCCAAAGAGTACGACCTGCTGGAAATGTTCATGCGCCATCCCAACCAGGTACTCACCCGTGACCAAATCTTCGACCAAATTTGGGGTTACGATTTTGGCGGCGAGTCAAACATCATCGAAGTCTACATCCGTTACTTGCGCTCAAAACTAGAAGAAGACGGCGAGCCTCGTCTTATTGACACTGTGCGGGGGGTGGGCTATGTATTGCGGCAATAATTTATCACTTGCACCAATCAGTTAACCCTTAATGTCTATCAGAATTCGCCTTACCCTGTGGTACGTAACGCTGCTGGGGGTTGTATTAGTCGCTTTCAGCGCTACATTTTACGGTGTATTAAATTACAGCCTCACCAGTGAGCTGGACCGCTCCCTCAAAGATCGGGCGCGCCAGGTAGCTTTGGGGATTCGCGCGAAAAACAACACCCTCGATATTTTGCGCTTTGGCCTGGTATACCTGCCGGAACTGGATGTTTTCTCTTCCCGAACCGTCTACATTCAAATCAATAAAGCCGATGGTGAGGTTATAAAAGCCTCTCCCAATTTAATGGGCCGACGGTTGCCGATTGACGAAGAAATTCTAAACGACATCAGTCAAGGGCAAGCAAACCTCAAAACCTACCAGATTGATAATATTCAAATGCGCTTGTACAGTGTTCCCCTTATTTTTGGCAGTGATGTGATTGGGATGGTGCAGGTAGGCAATCCGCTGAACGAAGTGCAAAATACCCTGCATCGAGTATTGCTCTTCTTAATTAGTGGCACAATTGTGTCACTGGTGCTGGCAATGCTGTTCGGGGCAATGCTGGCGTATATCAGCCTGCAGCCCATCAATCGCATTACCGCTACGGCCAACCAGATCGTCAGCGCCGAGGACCTGGGGCAGCGCCTCCCCGTTGGCAAAGCAGATGATGAACTGTCGCGCCTGAGCCGCACCATCAACCATATGCTGGAACGACTGGACAACTTTTTCCAGGCACAAGTGCGCCTCAGCGCCGACGTGTCCCACGAATTGAGAACCCCCCTCACCATCATTCGCGGCAATGTAGATATGTTGCGGCGAGCTGACGACTCTCCTGCCGACCGCGCCGAAGCGCTGAATGCCATTGAAAGCGCACTCAATCGTATGTCGCGCCTGGTGAGTGACTTGCTGTTACTTTCGCAGGCCGATGCAGGGATGACCCTGAAAATGCAGCCCCTTGACCTGGATGGTGTGATCTTGGATGCGTTTCAACAGGCACACGCACTGCGCAACGGTGTGGAACTCAAACTGGGCCACGCCGACCCCGCCCGCGTCATCGGCGACGCCGACCGCCTGAAACAGTTGCTCATCAACCTGATGGAAAACGCCATCAAACACACTCCCGCCGGTGGATGTGTCACCCTGTCTGTTTACCGTGCAGAGGAGCAGGTGCGCGTTTCCGTGGCCGATACCGGCTCTGGGATTCCCCCCGAATACCTGCCCCACATTTTTGACCGTTTCTTTCGGGTGAAGGGCCAAAAGGTAAAAGGAGCTGGACTGGGGCTGGCCATTGCTAAATGGATTGCTGAAGCTCATAATGGTACCCTCGCCGCCGAAAGCGAGCCGGGCATTGGCAGTACCTTCATCCTCACCCTGCCACTGATTGAATAGGCTCTCTCGCCACCCCCATTTGATTATGAAACGTTTTTCATTGCTCATCACCAACCTTCCCGAATACATTATCTGTACTGCCGGCGACCCCGAAATCACCGCCATCGTCGCTGATAGCCGCCGCGTGCAGCCCGGTGCGCTCTTTGTGGCGTATAAAGGGGTTGCGGTGGACGGGCATCGCTTTGTGCCCGACGCCGTCGCGCGGGGTGCAGCCGCTATCGTTATTGAAAACGACGCCGACATTCCCGCGCCCAAAACCGTCCCCTGCCTGCGTGTGCCTGATGGGCGCGAGGCATTGGCGCACCTCTCCGCAGCGTGGTACAACCACCCCTCCCGCCGCATGACGCTCATCGGCGTGACCGGCACCGACGGCAAAACCAGTACCATCAATTTGATTTACCACATTCTCAAATACACGCGCCGCCGGGCGGGAATGATTTCTACCGTCAACGCCGTCATCGGCGACCGGATGCTGGAAACCGGCTTGCACACCACTACCCCCGACGCCCCGGATATTCAGCGCTACCTGGCGGAAATGGCGGCTGCCGGCACGGAAATTTGCTTGCTGGAAACCACCTCGCACGGATTGGCGCAACACCGTGTCACCGGCTGTGCGTTCAACTGGGCAGTGGTGACCAACATCACCCACGAGCATCTGGACCTGCACGGCTCGCTGGAAGCATATCGGCAAGCAAAAGCGCGGCTCTTTCAAATGGCGCACACGGGGGCAGTACTCAACCGCGATGACCAAGCGTATGATTTTTTGCGCGAAAAAGTGGCGACAGACGTGCGGGTTATCAGTTATGGGGTAGCGCAGAACGCCGATGTGCGGGCGACTGATATTTCTCTGCGCCCCGATGCGATCACCTTCCGCGCCGAATTGCAGGGCCGGCAGGTGACGGTGAAAACACCGCTGGTGGGCGCGTTCAACATCAGCAACGTGCTGGCGGCGCTGGCCGTAACGGTGGAGGGTGTGGGGGTGCCGGTGGATGACGCTCTGCGGGCGCTGAAAACTTTCGGCGGCGTGCCGGGCAGAATGGAACGTATTGACGCCGGTCAGCCCTTCACCGCCATTGTAGATTTTGCCCACACCCCCAACGCGCTGCGCCGGGCGCTGGAAACCGTTCGCGCCCTCACTGAGGGGCGGGTGATTGCTGTGTTCGGCAGCGCCGGACTGCGGGATGTGGAAAAGCGTTGTTTGATGGGGGAGGTGGCGGCACAACTGGCGGACATCACCATCATCACCGCCGAAGACCCGCGCACCGAGAATCTCTCTGCCATTATCGCTGCGACGGCAGCAGCGATGCAATCGCGTGGCGCAGCGATGGTTTCCGGAGCTGCTCTCCCCGCCAAAATCACAATGCCGGTGTTCATCCGCGAGCCAGACCGGGGCCGTGCCATTTTTCTGGCGACGCGGTTGGCGCGTCCAGGGGACGTTGTGATTGTTTTAGGCAAAGGGCACGAGCAAAGTATGTGTTTCGGTGAAACAGAATACCCCTGGGACGACCGCGCAGCGATGCGAGCCGCGCTGGCGGGCGCACCGCTGCTCACCCTGCCCACTGCATCACCGTAAAACCCAATCGGCTACCCGGCGCCGGAGTCTGAGCCACCAATTTCCGCGCGCCAAATCGTGCCAATCTAAATTGTACGTATTCTGGGCGATTATCTTGCTGCCAACCCGCAATTCCGCGGAAATTCGCCCCGGTTTTTCCTCCAGCCGCCGCGAAAATTCCCCCAGCCGCATCGCTGAATCTGGCGGCAACGCTCCCTCTCCCTCGAAAACCACCACGCCGTCGAGCTGCACGCGGCACACCCCCCGCACCGATTGCAGTGTGTCGTTCACCCCCCACACCGTACCCTGCAAGACATCTCCGGCGCGCCAATTAACCCCCGGTTCAAAGTTCACGCTCACCAATATCGGGTTGAACCACGTTTTTAATTGGCGATAGGCCAGTTTGGGCCGCCGAAAATAATCTACCAGCGCCCAACTGATGGCGGGGCACGGTTCGTTGAACTGCCACACCATCACCCCGCCGCTGCGCTTCTTGCGCCGCCGCATGTGTTCGATGGCCAACTGCAACCCCACTGCCTGCGCCTGCTGACTGGCTTTCACCAGCGCCGAAATATTGGGCGCGCGGGTGTACTTGTCGGTTAGGAATAAATTGAGGTAACGCTCCAGTTTTTCCCGTTCCCCGTGCATTACTTTCCATTCTTGCAATGGATTGGATAAAACTGCCGCCAGGGTTTGCTGATGGGGAAGCGCTTGCAAGCCGAACTCACTCAAAAATGGTGCGCGCTCTTTTTGATAGTGTGACAGAGGTTGCTTGCCGTGCCACACATCCCAATTGTGGGCGTCCCCCGGCGCTGGCGACGCTGGCAAAAACGGACGGGGAGACAGACTGTGCGCGCGGATGGCTTCTTCCATTGTGTGGATGAGGGGACGGTTGCGGCGCGGACTGAATTCGTTGCCACCGCACCACACCACCACCGATGGGTGCTGGTCAAGTTGGCGCACAATGTCCCCCACTTCCTGGCGCGCCAGTGAGAGAAATTGCTGCGCGCGCGGGGCGCTACCCAGAAACATACAGGCAAAGGGAAATTCTTGCCACACCAGCAGCCCAAGCTCATCGCACAAATTGTAAAAGGCGCGTTTTTCGCGCAGCCCACCGCCCCACACACGCAGCATGTTGGCCCCGCTGTCTTTCGCCAGATGGAGCAGAGCGGCGTAATCTGCCGGGGTGACACTTCCCGGAAGTATGTCGGCGGGAACCCAATTCAATCCGCGCACAAATTCTCGCTGACCATTGATGAAAAATTGCCAGTGGCGCAATTCCACCGACCGCACGCCGAAGCGCACGGTGACGGCATCAGAGCCGGGAACTTCCAACCGGGCGGTGTACAGATGCGGCTCGCCCCGATCCCACGGCTGCCACAATTTCGGCGCCGGCAACTCGAAGGAACGCTGGATTGTGGTCTGCACGCGCCGCGATTTTGAACTTGAACCGTGAAACGAGAACCGTGAAATCGGTTTCCCCTGAACATCTTCAATTGCCAGCGCAATTGGAATATCTGCTGGGGCGGCGACTGTGTTTAGCGTTAAACGCACGGTTCCTTGCCCCTCCGGCAGAACGGCAACCTGGGCATCTTCAATAAATGTGCTGCCGGTGATGATGCATTCCACTTCATCCCAAATACCAATGGTGCGCACCGGCGGAGCAAAATCCCACCCAAAGCTCATTTGCATTTTTAGCGTGGCTGTGCGGTGGGGGTACACCCCAACCCAACTGCCGTACAAGCGCCCGGCAATGGCCTGCCATAGTTTTTGCCCCCGCGAGAGTTGTCGGCGGGGGAGAGCTTCGCTGCCCCACAGCCGCACTGCAAGGTTGCACCCGTCCGCTGCCAGCAGGTCAGTGATCTCCACCGTCAGGCGGGAAAACATCCCGCTGTGGCGTGTCAATTCTACCTCATTGACAAACACGGCTGCCAGATAATCCAGGCCGTGAAAGCGCAAAAATGCTCGTTGCCCCGGCTGTAAATTGCAGGGGAAGGCGGCACGATACCACCAATCTACCTGGTTGACCCATTCGCTCTGGCGGTACTGCGCGCCGAGGCGCGGGTTAGGGATGCGATGGTTTGCCAGCAGATCGAGCCGTACATTGCCCGGCACGGCAGCCGGCAGCCATTCATCCACGGCAGACAGGTCGAACACGTCGGGCGCGTTGAAGGGGCGGCGGGGTGCGGGGCCAAATTGCCAGGAAAACTTATGGAGATTTAATCGGTGATAGGGAGGCATTAGGCTTCAAATTTCAGATTTCAGGTTGTAGCTCACGCTGCTTGTCGCGTGGTGGTTTTGGCTCAGTCATTATTGCCGGAAAATAACGGGCAAATGCACGCGGTACGGTTCCACCCACGCTTCCGCCGTCCATTGGTTGTTGGCGTTGAAACCGTCATCGGCGGTGAGGGTGAGCGGGAAGGTGAATGGGTAGGGCACAGAAATGACTTGCGTGCTGAAGTTGAGCGTCACTGCCTGCCCCTGTGTAACCGGCGTGTGCCAGAAAATTTCCGCCCCGGTGGGGGGGAGGAAGGAGCCGCTGCCGACGCCCGGTGACAGAGACAGCGGGCGCAAATGTGGAGGCAGGTTGCCGGTGACCGTGACCATCGGCGCGCTGGCCAGTCCGCTGTTCTCCAACCGCAGGGTGTAGGTCAGAATGCCGTTTTTGCGGGTACGGGTTGGCGTAACCGTCAGGGTGCTGTTCTGCCAGGTAGCGGTGTTTACCGGTACGGCAACGGTGCGGTCGAAGGTGAGCGCACGGTCCCGGTCTCGAATCCAATTAACCTGTTTGCTCAGCGTGCCGTAGGGTGCGGTGGCGTTCACGCTGGCGCGGTAGGTTAACGTAATGCTTTGTTGTTTGGGTAGCGCCCCGTTCCACAATACTTGCCCGCCAGATTCTGTGGCTCCGCCGGTGGCGCTGCCCGGAACCAGGCTCAGCGGATAGGGGAGTGTGGCCGTAAAAGCAACGCTGTTCAGGGGGGCCAGGCCATCGTTGCGCAGAACTGCTGTGTAGGTGATGGTATCACCCCCGGCGGCGGCGCTACGGTCGGCGGTGACGGTAGATGTGCCCAGCCAGCTCAACCAGCCGACGGTGCGGCGCAGCACCTCCGAGCGGGCGTCGTCGGCCAGCAGTTCGGGGCCAAAAGCGAAAAAGGCGGTGTGCCAGGTTTCGGTGGCGCTGCCGCTGTGGGTGACGCTATTCGCATAGCCGCTGTCACCGGTAAAAGCGGCATTAGCGTCGGTGGTGGGGGTAATACTGTCCGTCCAATTCTGGTAGCCAGGGGGGAAGGTGAGGGGATACGGTCCCAGCCCATCGCCCACCGGATTGCCCGCTACCCCCGTCACCACGGTGGAAGTGAAATATTCCGAATGCGAGTCAATCCCAAAATAGCTGCGCGCAAAATCGCTGGGTTGGTGGTCGGGCAGGGCGTACAAATACTCCTGGCTGGAGAATGCCAGTCTGCCACCGCCATCTAGATATTGTTGCAGGGTGGTCTCCTCTGCCGTGGTGAGGGGGTTGAACCAGTCATACGCGGTGAACCAAACCAGCATCGGGTAGCGGCGCAAAATTTCTAGTGGCGGGGTGCCCATTGGGTTCTGACCCTGCACGCTCCAGTAATCGTAGGCAAACCCGTTGGTGTTAAAACTGCGGATAAATTCATCTTCAAAATCATACCAGCGATCATCATCCACCAGCAGGATGGGCGCGGGTGCTTTGGTGGTGCGGGTGAAAATGGTTGTTATGGATGGCGAGACAGTAGATTGCACCGTGATGCTCATCGTATCCCGCTCATCCCATCCCGCCGACGGGGGAACCTGCACGGTGAAGGTGAGCCAGAGGGTTTGACAGGGGGACAGGATAACGGTGGTGGTGGGGAAGGTGGTTGCCCAATCTGTCCCGTGCGGGGTGAGGGTGAACGTTTCTGCTGCACCCGATTCAGCGGTGTTGAATAGCCGGACTGTGTGCGTGACAGTTTCGCCAAAATAACCAACTTGCGTTTCATCGGTGGGAGCGGTTTGAATGCCGGGCGGCGCGGGCGGCGACTGGAACCAGTTCAGCGTGCGGTTGAGCAGGTCGGCGCGGTCTTGCGCCCGATTCACCCCTTCCAGGCCAAAGGGGAGCACCAGTGCCCGGTACGGCAAACAATGCCCCACCGCCTGTCCCGCGTCGCTCCCATCGGGATATGATAGCACCTGCCGTGCAAAATCCGGTTCGGTCAGGGTGATGACATCCGGCCAGGTCTGGTTGTCTGCGCCGTCGCCGCCGGAGATGGTCAGAGGCAGGCCATCGAATATATCGCCGGCCAGCGGCGTGATTGAGTCTGTTTTAGCATCATCTTTTAAAAAGGTGGCTTTCAGCAGATTAGAAAAGTACGGCGCACTGACGAATAGATCGCCCCCACCATCAAAATAAGCAACATCCTGCCCGCTGAGCAGTAGCTTTCCCCCACTCGTAAGGTAGGCGGTGAGCGCATCATTAGCCCCAATGTAGCCCGGTGAATCCAACGGCGCGGACCAGATAACCACGTCATACGCCTTCAATGTGTCTGGCGCAGGAACATCAGCGGGCAAAAATTTAATGCGCTGATAATGGTAGGTGTAGTTCAAGTCGTCCAACGCTTGCCAGTAGTACCCAATTTGACTACTGTTGTACCAGGGACCGCTGTCCACCAGCAGGATGGTTGGTGCGGGGGACAGGGAAAAATTTTGTGCTGTGGTCTGGCCCGCAGAAACAGGCACAGTGGCAGCCCGCCCCACGCGATGCCCCCAACTGGTGACGGTGAGCGTGTAAGTTCCCGTCGGCAGGGAGATGGTGTAGGCGCCCGTGGCCGGGTTGGTGGTGGTTGAAAAAGGCGTGTTTTCGGCGCGGATGGTGGCGGTGAGGGGCAAGCCGGTGTCCGTTTCGGCCACAACGCCGCTGATTGTACCGGTCGGCAGGGGAGGCAGCGCGAAATTTTTGGTGATGCCCGTGCCGGTAATGATGGAGACACTCAGGCGTGTTTGTGCGGTGTAACCAAATGCCGCTGCGGTGCGGGCGTATTCCACGCCGATGATTCCCCGCCGGTATACGCGCTTCGCATCGCGGGCGGCAGTGCTGGTTGGGGCGGGGTGGCG
>CAYPUV010000059.1:0-17929 GCA_964413895.1 uncultured Anaerolineaceae bacterium | reverse complement strand
TGATGCTGTCGGTGGGTTTCAGGCAAGCGAGTGGCCTGTCAGGGAAAATGCCACCTACCGTGCCGAGAAATAGCGCCATAACCATGCCTTGCAGCAACAGCCCCGGGTTGGCAATTCCCGGTGCATAACTGGAAACAGCCGGGGTGGCATTGGCCCAGGCAACCAACAGCAACCCCAACCCAATGCCAGCCAGGCCTCCCAAAAAGCTCAGCGCCAATGCTTGCGCCATCACCATCCGCAGCACGCGCCCTTTGCTCCAGCCAACGGCCCGCAGCACCCCAATCTCGCGGGTTTGCTCAAACACCACCATAATCATTGTATTCATCATTCCCAGGCCACCAATAAGCACCGCAATCAGGCCGATGCCGTAGGCAATGCCGCGCATCATCTGCACCTGGGTTTGCTTGTCGCCAAAATCCGAGGCCTGCGAGACCAGATAATCGGGAAACAACTGCTCAATACGCGTCCGGACAGCATCGATGGTTTCCGGGTCTCTCAGTTGCACTTCGTAGAAGCTCACCTGGCGTGGCTTTTTGAAAATTGCCTGCGCATCAGATAAGGAAATCACTCCGCCGGATTCTTCGTAACTCAAACCGGTTTCATAAATGCCAACCAGGCGATAGGGCTGCTCAAAGAGATCAACCTTGTCCCCAACCTTTTTATTCAAATTGATGGCAGCCTGTTTGCCCAAAATAATCTGCTTTTCGCCAGACAACGGACGACCATCAATGATTCTAAAATGTTCAATGGCAATACTGTTCGGATCATACCCGGCCAGCACAAAATAAGGTATCTTGTCAAAGGCAACGTAACTGATAATTACGCCAGAAACGGCCGACACCTGGGGCAATTGCGCCACCCGCTGTCCGACACGTTCCTCAACAGCGCTCAGGGAGATGTCTGCCGCATTGGCCTGAGTAATGAGCAGGTCTGCGCCAGACCCACCAGTCACGGCCGAGTATCCCTGGGAAATACCTTCTGCCATCGCACCCAATGTAATTACTGCCGCCACGCCGATCGCCACGCCGAGAATCGTCAACAAAGAGCGGGCTTTTCGCCGCCAAAGGTTTTTGAAAATCATTTTCAAAATCTCCGTAAAATCCTTATAGTACATGGTGCGTTATTTTGGTAAAACGTCAAGTTGAACCTGCAATTTAGGGTACGTTTTTCAATTGGCGCAATTGCAGGTAAAATGTTATTGGTGTAACCTTCAGCCCGGTAGAACGTCTAATATGGAAAGGATCACATATGATCGACAATCACGAACTGGTTCTGGCGTTGCGCCGCCGAGACCCAGATGCCTTTGCGGCTCTCTTTGAAGCCTATTCAGACCGAATTTTCCATCTGGCACTGGGCATTCTAAAAAATGAGGCTGAAGCTGAAGGTGTCGTTCAAGACACATTTTTAACCTTATTTGAAAAACTCAACCAATTTGAGGGACGCGCGAAATTGAGTACCTGGTTGTATCGGGTAGCCTACAATCTTAGCATTGACCGCCTGCGAAAGAAACGTCCGGTTGAGCCGTTGACAGATGAAAATACGTATCCAAACGACGCCACCTTTATGCCCGCCATCTTCACCGATTGGAGGCGCACCCCGGAGGCCCGGTTCGCCACAGCAGAAGCGCGCGCTGAGCTAGACAAAGCCATCGCCGCATTGCCACAACGGTTGCAAACCACCTTCATTCTGCGCGAATTGGAAGGCCTCTCTACCGCAGAAACGGCCAGCGTACTGGGGATAAACCCAGGTACGGTAAAAGTTCAGCTTCACCGCGCCCGCCTGTTGCTGCGAGAACACCTGGCAGCTTATTTTCAAGAACGACTATCAGCCACAGAAAAGGCATAACACATTATGGAATGTGCAGAATTAGTAAGCTATCTTTCAGACTATATTGACAAGAACCTGGACGAAGACCTGACCGCAGAAGCCCAGGCTCATCTAGCCACCTGCCACAATTGCCGGGTGGTGTTGGATACCACCCAGCAAACCATTTTGCTGTATCGACAACACGGGCAAAAAGCAATGCCCCCCGTTCGCCGGGAACGACTATTCAACCAGCTTAAAGAAATATTTTTAAATCCTCCGCAAAAAACAGATTGAGCTTTGTAACCTTTTGGCTTTGCCTCCGTCTAATGTAACAAAAGCAAAAATAAAACAAGCAGTAACAGGAGGCAAATAAAATGACTTCAAATCTCGGTAGCACTGATCGAATTATTCGGATTATATTGGGCTTAATTTTAATTGGTCTGGGGTTCTTTGTTATGCACGGCATCTGGGGAATTGTTGTAGGCGTTGTCGGATTTATCCCCTTGCTCACCGCGCTGATTGGCTGGTGCCCGTTGTATGCCCCCTTCAAACTCTCAACTCGAAAATAGTTTGTCGGTGTGTCTTTGATGGACAAAACGAAAATAACATTATAAAAGATAGACCCCGCAGACTGGGGTCTTAGTTTTTGTCAGGAAGGATTATTTTGCTCCGATGATTGAAAAAGTTAATGCAAAGTCGTTTGAACAAATGGTATTGCGCTCAAGCAAACCGGTTGTCATTGACGTGTGGGCACCCTGGTGTGGGCCATGCAAAATAATGGAGCCGGCGTTCAAATCAGCCGCCCAGAGATTTACCGGGCAAGTAAAATTCCTGAAGCTCAATGCTGACCATAATCAAGACTTGGTAAAACAATACAAAATAATGGGCATTCCCACCCTGCTACTATTCAACCACGGGAAGCTCGTGGCGCGCAAAACAGGTGTGCAGCAAGAGGCAGCCATCGTCAGACAGATCACTCCCTTGTTGAATATGTCGGCGGAGGAAGCTGCCGCAAAAGAGATTACAGGCGCTTGGGGTGGTTTTCACCTGAACTGGGGGTGGATTTTGGGAATAGCCGCCAGTGTAGCAGTGCTTGTATTTGGAATCATCCACGCAATTTCTTAACACAATTGAATCAGAGCTAGGGCGTGTTGACGCTTGGCGAATTCGCACGCTTCGATACGCCTGACGGCTACTCAGCATGCGAATTCTGCAAAAACAGAAACGTCAACACAGCCTAATCAAAAGGGGACACGCCTGTTAGCTTTCCATCGCCAACGGTCGCCAGGCGTGATAAATTTCCCCCATTTTGCGTCCAATTTGATAGCCATTGTATGTAGCATACGTCAGCAGCAGCGGCAGCGTCACTTGCCGCCCTAAAATCGTCCGCCCTGAAAATGGGTACAGCTCAGCAAATGATCGGCGTTTCAGAATGAGTGTAATGACCTTATTAAGGACTCTCTTTCGCGCCGCCGACACACCCAACGTCGGCAAAACAGTTTCGGGCAGCGTGCTGCCCACCGTTAGATTTGTCGCCAACAACGCCGCGTAAACAATGGACTGAGAATCATACGCGCGCGCTTTTTCCCCAAAAATACCCCAATCTATCTCCGAAACCCGCTCGATGATTTCCGCAATGTCGCACAAAGATTTTAGCCGAAAGAATCGCTTACGGCAGCTATTGATGCAGGCGGCCAACAACATATCTTCGGGCGACATTACCCACACCGCCTGCCCGCGGAAATCAATTTGGCGGGCATCTCCCCACACGCGCCGAAAATCCACCCGCAGCGCACCATTCATCACCACATCGTGGTGTTCGTAATAGTCAAATTCTATGCCGCTGCCAGAAAAATAACGTGCAATGGCCGCCCTTTCCAACTCCAACAGCTCATTTTGCCGAACCTGCAAAACCAGATCAATATCGTGTGGAATGGTGTACCACGGTTTATCATAAACCAACGTATCCAGCGCGCCCCCTTTAATGAGCATCACCGGAATAGACTTTCGGACGAAGAATGCCAGACCATCGCGCAACCGCTCCGCGCGACGCTCTTTGCGCGCAACATTGCTGTAGGTAGCCCGTTTAAATTGCACCGTCACGTCGGCAGGGATGCCGGGTTCCGCAATATTACACTGTTGCAAATTGGCAAATACCAGCGGTGAAATGCCGTGCAGGCGAGCGGTGCGAAACACCGTATCCCAGCGTACTGTTTTTTGTTGGCTGATGGTCTGCACTGCGGCGCAATGGGTTGGCGTGAATGTTTGCCGGGCGCAGGCCAGCAAAATTTTATCTTCCGGGGAAAATTGGTGTACCAGGGTGCGCGTCATCATTATTGCCTGAAATACTCCATCAGTTGCGCCAATCTGAGCGGGAAGGTGAACACCCCCAGCATGATGCGGCGCAAAAATCCGGTGGCGGGGATAGCGCGCGCGCCCCAATGCCGATATTTAAAATCATACAATAGCTGATAAATTTCCACCTGAGCCAATCCCCCTGCCGCAATGAGCCGACCTGCCCAGCGCCACGTAGCCGTATTCAGCACAATTTCACGGCTTCCCTGCTGAACAACCAGCGCGCGCCCCAGAAGATCATCGGCGCGCACCGGCGCGTCGCAGCGCAAGCGATTATCGCCTTTGGTGGTGACGGTTGTTGGGTTCCCTCTCGGCTCTACCCGCACCACTCGATGCACCACCAGTCCATCCCCTTGTTGAAAAACCACTACCTCTCCAGGTTGCACGGAGGCACCAGAATACGTCACGCGCACCCGGTCGCCAGGATGGAAGAGGGGTAGCATACTACGGCCGGTAATGAGGATCAGGTGTTCGCTGCCGGTTTGCTTCCAAATATCAAGAGTCGATTTTATGACTGTTTTAGATGGAGATGAGGTCTCGCCGCGCATATTAATCACAATTGATTGGCAAAATAGCACCAACGCTCAAAAAGGAAACTACCTGAGAATAAGGGGCAGGAAAATGGCTGTTAAGTTGGGGGCCGGCGCCTGCCCATCGGTAACGGTTATTAAATGCGTACTGCTGACTGTCCCACCGATATTGGTGGCCGTCACGGTGATTGTTTGCACCCCCGTGATGTTCCAGGTGAAGGTCATCACGTCGCCCGGCGAGCCACCCAGGTGAGTTTGCGGCGCTTGCCCCGCTGTCTGCCAGACATAGGTTACGGGGAGGGTGGCAGTAATAGGGCTGACAGCCGCCGTAAACTGATAAACTGTTTGCAGCGTTCCGACCCTCGCTCCCGATATGGTCACGCCGTCCAGTGGATGCACTGACGCGCTCTGCTCTTCAATGTGAACGGTGTGCGTGGCGCTTGCCATATTGGCGCTATTCTGCGCGGTTACAGTGACCACATGCGTGCCCGGCGCATCCCAAACAAAAGTCGCCACATCGTTAAGTCCGCTGTTGGTGTGCGTTACGGGCAACTGACTCGTTGCCTGCCACACAAATGTAATCG
Organism: uncultured Anaerolineaceae bacterium; assembly: GCA_964413895.1. Taxonomy (GTDB): domain Bacteria; phylum Chloroflexota; class Anaerolineae; order 4572-78; family 4572-78; genus JANTHQ01. Next base: position 12,654 of record CAYPUV010000059.1, on the reverse strand, counting down.
GCAGCGTGGCCGAAAGCGGGCTAACCGTAGCGACCAACGCCACCGAACTGTTGACGCTATCAGTGAGCGGGCCGCTCGTCGCCACCGATTCGACAGGCCGGGCAGCGGGCGGCGATGACAACTGGCTACCAATGGTGATGACGTGCGTATCGGAAACCACGTTTGCCCGGTTTGCAGCCGTAACAGTGATTGCCTGGGGGCCGGTGATGCTCCAGGTGAAGGTCATGACATCGCCCAGGCCGCCGTTGGCGTGCGTTACGGGCAACTGGCCTGTCGCCTGCCAGGTGTAAGTGACGGGCAGCGTGGCAGTAATGGGACCGGCAATGGCAGCAAAAGAATACATGGTCTGCGTAAAGCCGGTAGTGGGGCCGCTCAACTGCACGGCATTCAAGCCGACGGCTGGAACCGTTGCAAAAGACCAGGTGGCGGGGACAGTCCCCGGCCCCAGTGGATTGCCCAGCGTATCTTTGCCGCTGATGGTAAACGTGAGAGTCTGGCCGTAATCAAAGGTATCGTGCGCAAAAGTCACCTGTGTGTAATCGACGTTCCAGGCTGGCGTGTACGTTAATCCTGTTGTCCCCGCGCCACTCAGCGCAACAGTCGTCAGGCTCATCGGCTTGCTGAAGGTGATCGTTAGCGGCTCGTCGCGGAGGACACCGGTTGCGCCGGCTGCGGGTGACGTATTTTGCACGGTGGGATAATCAATTTGTACCCCCAGTTGTGTTGCCGGGTCGCCGAACAACACAAACGTCTCCACCAGTTCCCCCCAAAACGTACTTTGAGCATACGCATTCAATTTGGCAGCTGTGGTAGCCGCGCCCAACGCATACTGATATTCTTTAAAAAAAGTATCGTAGAATGAGGAAAGGAGCAACAGGTGTCCACTGGGATAACTCAGGCTGGAATCGGCCCAAACACCCACCGCGCCGCTGTTGGATGATTCCAAAAACGCTTCGGCCATTGATTTCGATGAGCCGACAAAAAATCCGTTGAGGCAGTTTGCCACCGTCACAACCGGATATTTATTTGTGTTGTTCAGCCCCGGCACATCGGCCACCGTGAATATTTTTTCTTGCGCCCAGAAATCTCTGTTACCGTGTCCACTGTAGTTTACCAGCAAACTGCCACTATCAATATAATTGATAATATCCGTCTTTGGAGCGGGCGGGTTGTCGCTCAACAGGTACACTTTATTGGGGGTAAAATAGGGTGGCAAATGAGTGATCAGCGCCTCCGACAAATTCTCAAACGTGGGGTCGTTGTCTGCGGGAGGATTGCCGTCATCGGCCACAAGAAGGACGTTGGTGTTCCACGATGAGTCTGGCGGGGTTTGCTCGTAGGCAATAATTTTAGACACCATCTCGTCCACATCGGCGCTCGATTGGGCCGTAAGCCGCCCGATGAACATATCGGGCAGAATATCGTCGCCGCTCACCGCCACAAACCAATTGTCGGAGGGCGTTTCACCAAGCAGGTCCGTCACGGTAAGATGCGTGGGCACATAATTAACGCGGCCCAAATTCTTCAGGTTGCGATAATCAATGGTTGCGCCGCTCACCAGCAGCACATACGTGGGGGCTGGCGACTGCCAGGAATGATAGGCATACGACAAGAAATCTCGAATGGCAGCAGGGTTGGCGATGCCAGCGTTAAACTCGTCATAAATATCTTCAATTTTAACCGTTGCCACCCGCAATCCCTGACTGCTGCGGAAATTACTCAGGGTGAGGGCACTGGTGTAAAAATCTTTATAGGTAATTAGAATATAATCTGCGCCGTTGGCCGGGTCCTTCCAGCTTGAAGGCACATCCAGCTCAATGCTGGCCGGTTTTTTGCGCTGCGCCGGTGTTAGCGCCAGATACCGCACATTTGCGGGAACGCTGTCTCTGAATTGTACGGTGTAATTTGCTCCCACCGCAACCACCGTTGTGTCGCTAATCACCGAAACGTTGGTGGGCGTAGTCACATCGAATACCTGCACAGCGGCGTCGCTAAAACCGGTCACTTCAAACTGGAATGTACCCGCTTGCGGTGCACCAAACACCAGTGCATCGTTTTCGGCAACATACGTGTCCCAATAATCAAGTTCCAGCCAGTTGACCAGCATCTGGTGCGGCAGTGCATCGCCGGAGTCGGCGGCTTCCACGCGCACAACGTTATTCTCGGCGAGCAAATTGTGTGAAAAGTCCACCACCTGGTCGAAAACACTTTGCCCGGACCACGATTGGTCATCTAGCAGCGTTCCGTTCAGATATAATTTGGTCCGATGCCCCAATGCCGTATACCCTTTTTGCCGCACGCGCAGCGTCGCTGTGGTGGCAGTGGTCGAGATGTTGGCCAGCGGCAACGAATAATCGCGGTAGGTTGGCAAGCCGCTGGTGGCCGGACTGATGCGGTCATCCCAAAACCAATGGTCTTCCTGATTGTCTGCCCCCGGCATAAACCAATACACGGTATCCTGCTCGGCGTGGTGGGTTACGGGAAATTGTGTGGGTACGGTATCCCCCCCCGCCAGTGAGCCATTGCGAATTGCCATTCGCTGCCCGCCCCCCCCTCCGGCTTGCAGCCAATACACATTTTTAACGGTGTAAATATCGGTAATGGCCGTTCCGTAAAATAAAATGACGTCATTCCCATCGAACACATTATTGCTGTTTCCATCAACTGCGTAGATAGGAATCTCAGCGCCCCGATTTGTCAATTTAATAGTGCTGAAATCAATGCCCGTCAGATTAAACCCCGCCGAGGTCAGGTCGGTGGGGGTTAACTCATACAGACCGTCTTCGGTGACGCCTATTTTCAGCAGCGGCGTTCCGGCAGTGGCAGATTGCCGCCGGGGGACAGAGGGCAAAATGGCCCGTGGCGCCACCGCTCGGTGGGGCAGCGACGAATAATTCAACAGTGTTTTTTGCAGCACCCGGTCAAAAGCTGCGCTTTCGGGGCGCGCAACGCTTGTTGCCCGCGCAGAGGGCGTAGTCCATGTTACCCTCACGCGCAAGCGGCGATAAAGCCGCACCTCTGACGTCACAGGGTTGTATTGCAGCGGATAGAATTGCACCTGGGCCACAGCCTGGTCGCGGATTAGCCCCGTACCGCCAATGGCGACGGGTGCTTCAGGGAAGAACGCATCGGTGCGGTAGCGATTTTGGTTGAGCGTAAAAACGTTTTGCGTGAAATCGGGCGGGACACTGTTGATTGCGTCGCCCGTCACCCGTGTTGCCGGTGCGGGGTACAGCCTATAGCCTGACAACGTCTCAAAATCAGCGTCTACCACCGTCACCGAGACGTTGGAGAGGGTAGGCAACCCCACCATCGTTCCTTGCACCGGGACCTGGGGATCGCCGGGGGAGCCGATTAAAGTTGTGCCAGGGATGGTTAAGCGCTGGTATGGTTGGTCGGCCACCACAATTGTTTCCACGGTGTAATCTGGCACGGTGAGTTCCAGCACCACCTGATTATCGGTGGCAGAGATGATTGTCAAGGCGCTTTCTGGGGGCTGCTGCGCCGAGGCAACCCCCACCAAACCAGCACCCAGCACCAAAACTGCACCGATGATACTGCCCCAAAGTTGCTTTTGCTTCATCGCTTGCCTTCTGTTTGCCTGAGTTCGTTATTCGATAATCTACTACCGTACGCTCCACAAGGTGGGAAGGAATAGAACACGGACGTGTTTTTCTTTTTTGGGTCGTCATTTCTCGCGGGTCATCCGTCAGCGGGAAATCAGATCACACACAAAATCAGCCATTTGATTGAGCGGACCCACAAACAAGTTATGCGAGCTTGCTGCGGCAACCAGGCTGGCCAATTCCATAAACAATCGCGTGGAGCTACCGCCAAATTCATCTTGCAACAACGCCGATTGGTGGCCGCCCTGAAACCGTCGCAATAGTTCAACAACCGCCTGGCTTTTGGGAATAGGTTCAAGCCTGGCCGGCGCATGAAAATTGGGCCGGGTTTCTGGTCGCTTGCTAATATCCAACAGCAGGATGTTTCGCTGGCGGCACAGCGCTTCAACCTGGGGCAAAACGGCCATTCGATGGGTTGCGCGGTAGCGAAGCGTGGGGTAACCCCGTTCTACGTCTGTGCGCGCCGCCGTTACCCCCTCGAGGCGGCGCACCGCTGCCACCAGCGCATCGTCCAGCCGGTCTACCAGGACGCCCAGTTCGCGTTCCGCCAGGGGAGCCAGGTTGCCGGAAGGAGCATCCGGGTTTTGCAAAATAACAATGTGGCGAATGGAGACGGGAGTTCCCAAACTGTTTGGTTGAATTTCGTCAATATCCAGCAACAATTTCCCCAACCACACCGGCGCACCATCCCCGGCGCTGGGAAAACCTGCCAGTTTCAACGTATCGGGCAGAATGCGAAGCTTGCGCGGAAATGGATAAACGTGCCTATCCACGCGGCTAATCGCAGCCAGCTCATCTGACAGAAAGTGAAACCCGCGCCGAACCAGTTCAAGCGTTAGGGTGGTTTTTCCGTGCCCCGAATCGGCGGCAATGATTACCCCTTGCCCCTGTTTTTCCACCACCCCGGCGTGGATCAAAAAATGGCTGCGGATGCCCGCCACCATTGCGTTGAGCACACCGTCAAAAATGTAGGCGCGCAATAAGCGTAAATTGTTCAAGCGGTGCACGTTGCCGTTTAAGATCATCACCGGCTGGCCCCAGGGATTATCTGCGTGGGTCAGCACGGTGTACGTTACGGGGAGCCGCCCGTTGGGGGGGAACGTCTTAACCCGAAAGCGACGATACATTTGGGAAAACATATCCAGGTACGAGGGGGAGTCTGATTCAATTATGGCGCTCAAATCAAAAAACTGGAATTCTAGTTGATTGCCAGGCGCTAAATGCGTCGCTCGTTTCGTTGAGCTGTCGGTAAACGAAAATGGCATCATTGTTTTTTCGGCCTCTAGACCACGTTCAATTTGACAACGATAGTTTTTGGGTTGGCATTTGGGTGTCATTGCGAGGCGCGTTTTCTGCGCCGCAGCAATCTCCAATTCAGCGGGTAGAGATTGCTTCGCTTCGCGCACAATGACATTTGAGCGCGTACCCGGTCAAAATTGCTGTTTTCATTCTGATTGCAGTTTAGATGAATATTGTTCTATTATTTGTTACGGTTCAGCTACCACCACTTCCAGTTTTCCCCCCCTCTCTAAATATAACTAGAGAAGGGGGTAGGGGATGGGGGGTAAGAATTGTGAAGAAGGTTGTACACCTTTTTGGCCGGTTGCCCTGGTAACAGCCAGCCTGAGCGGTTATGCTCTGGTATAATTTGCCCCATCGTACTTTAACACAGGTTCATAGGACGCAAATGTGAGCTTAGTTAGAAAAAAGTTAGAAGCTGCAATACTACCGCCAGGAACAAGAAAGGGGCTGACGCCGTAAACTGTGTCAGCCCCTTCCTTCCCTCAACTAATAACCGCCAAATTGCTTAAATGATGTTTGGGGGATCGCCGTACACTGCTTGAGCGGGCCCCAACTCTTCAAGGATCTCTTCGTCGGTAAAAGTTTCTACTTGAGGGGGTTCATAATCCAACAGCTTTCTTTCTTCCATGAGTATCACTCCTTTCATAAATAGAATTGAGGGGGGAACTTTATTTTGCCATTATAGCAAAAGCGTGTTCCAAAAATCGTAAAAATTTTGTAGGAATTTAGTTAGAGTTTTGCCGCCTCTTGTGTCATTGTCCTAAAAATTGGGCCAAAATGGTCGGAACCACGGCGAGCGAATTGCCGGGCCGAGTTCCACCCACACGGGATCGTGCCGGGTTGCCTGGCCAAAGTAGTTCACATCTTCCAACAGATAGTAGAACTCACCCCGTCCCGGCCTGTCTGTAAACGTATAGCTTGCACCAGAGGTCGCATCGCCATTGGCCGCAATCAGCGAGCCGTTCACTTTTGTCCACGGCCCACCCGCCGAGTCGGCACGGTAGAGGTTGAATCCGGCATTGTCTGTTTCCGTAGCCGTTTGCCAGGCCAGCACAACCTTGTTGCCGCGCACTTCTGCGGTGAATGAGAGCAGCGAAATAGCGGTGACTTCCTCAAGGTTCAGACCAACCAACACCGGGTCGTGATCTGAAGCGCGGTATTGGTCTGGATTGTAAAGGTAGGGCTGGTTAAAATCATTGTAATCCAGCGCTCGCGGCTCGTCGGCGTTGATGTGCCAGTGCGTTACACCGGTAATCTGGTCTGCCATACTTGTATTGGCCAGCGCGTGGTCCAGATAGCCCGCTTGCCCATCATACACGTATGAGTAGGAATTTGTCCCTTCAAACGCCGCAATCATGTCGGTGTACCCGGCATTTTTTATGGCTGTGATGGGGTCTTCCATTGCATAGGCGTTCATATCGCCAATGATGAGGAAATCGGGGTCGCCGCTGCCGGTGGGGTCGGTGGCCAGCCAGTTGGCCAGCGCGGTGGCGGCCTGGGTACGGGTAAGGTTACAATTTCCTTGCCCGTCGCCTGCATTCGGGTCGCCAATGTCATCGCACGGCGATCCCTTTGATTTGAGGTGGTTGACCACCACGGTGAACCGCTGCCCGGTGAGGTTTTGCGCAAATGATTGGGCCAATGAAGGGCGGTTTTTGGTGTCGATGAACGTCGGATCCACAGACGAATCGAGGATGGCGGTGACGCCAACCGGCGTCACACTGCCGGGCTTGTAAATCAGCGCCACTTTTATGGCATCGGTGCCGATGGTTCCAGTATTGATGTAATCATAGGTGCCAGCCCCGGCCACGGCGTTCAGGCCGCTCACCAGGTCCTCGATGGCGGTGGTGGCGTTGTTTTCCATTTCCATCAGGCCGACGACATCAGCATTCATTGCTGTAATGGCAGCGATGATTTTATCTCGTTGGCGGGTAAATTCCGCCGCAGAATCTGCGCCCCGACAACCCAAATCACCCGCTGGTCCGCAGATTTTGTCCCCAGTATCGATGGTGGTGAAGTAGTTCAGCACGTTGAAACTGGCGACTTTAAGGATGCCGCCCACATCAGGAGGCAGCGCAGCGCGGGTATTGACGCGGGCAAAGTTAACTGGCTCCGTGGGATGCAGGCGGTATTTGCTGAAACCATACGCCACCACCCCTGTAAATTCAGAAATGGTATCACCGTCGCGCAGGGTGTTGTTCGCGCCAATGTACGGCACAAGAGGTGGGTTTTGCAAGTTGCTGCCATCATCCAGCAAAATGCGGCTGCGGTCATTCAGGTCTTGCAGGGCCAGCGCTGCTGCGCCGGGCGTAGTGACATTGGTAGGGTTAAACAAGCGACCATTCACCGAAAGGTTAACCTCGCCGTACTGGCCCTGGTTGTAATTACCCGTGGCGTACAGTGTTTGGGGGATATGTACCAGCATCCCTTCGAATGCCTCCCAATCAGACACATCGACCACCGGCAACGTCACCGTCGCCGCCGAAGCGACAGCGGATGCGCTGCACACCGCCAGGTTACTCACGTTGGATAGCTCGGTGAAGCTGTAGAATTCCTGCACGTCGCCCTGCACACGAATCACGTCGCCCACATTCACATCAACGCCAAACCCGTTATCATACACGAAAATGCCTTCTGAGGTTAGCGGGTTGGCATCAACCTCTGTGTCTTCTTCCTGCAAGAAAAAGCCTTTGAGCTGCGTTGCTGTGTCCTGGAAGTCGCCGACAACCACGCCTTCCAAAATCACCCCGGCGCTCCCATCCAGAGGGCTGGTCGGGCCGCTACCTTGCACGTCGTGGATGAACGTGGCTGGATCACCGCACACGCCAAAATCACCGGGGCCACCGCCACCGCACGCATTTTCAATGCCGGGCGTAGCCACGTGGGCACTAAAATCAACATTGTTCTGGTTGGTGTCGCTCCCATCCGGGCAGCGTGAAATGCTCATTCCTGCCTGTGCGGAGCTGTCTTCCAAACCAACGCCTGACCCCTCGGTGTAAGGTGCGCCGGTGTTCCCTTCGTAGCTCACCGTGTCAATCATTTCATCATTGAAGAACAACGCCACCGCATCGGGCGCGCCGTTTTGAATGAGATTTGTGTCTGGCGAAACGTCCAGGTCGCAATTGGCAACGTTGGCCGCATTTCCACACACCACAAAATAGTCACCGGAAGCAAGGGATGTGTCAGGCAGGGTGATTGTTTTGTAAACAGCCGCGCCGCCGCCGGTCCCGTTGACCAACTTCAGGCTATACGCACTCAGGTTCACGTCCATTGCATCGTTGTTTTTGATTTCGATAAATTCTGCCGCGTCCGTGCTGGGTTGGTCATAGTCTATTTCGTTAATTACCAAATTGGCTGCCGTTGCCGGTGCGCCACAACTATTGGCCGCGCCGGGCGTGTCGTCACCGGCCGCAGGGTTAAATTGCCCAATTGTCCAGCCGGTGGAACACACAAAGATGTGTCCGGGGACGTATGAACCGTCAGGCCCCACCGACGGTGGGCCATAATGAAATTCGGTGCCGCTCGGCGGGTTTGGCTCTTCCACCAGGGCGATTAAATCAACAATCTCTGACCACGGCGTAACATCCAGCGTCCCATCGTCATTGGTATCCAGGTCGTTGCCGTTGGCCCCGGTAAAGTCCTTCACCAGCAGATGCGTGACGTTATCGCTATTTTCAAAGTTAAGGCTGGTGGTCAGGTTGGCGGTTCCCAGAGTGAAGGTGCTTTCAGCCGCCACAAAAAAACCGCTGGCAGGGATAGTGTTGCCTGTTAAATCGATCACAGCCTCAATAACGCCACTGCCGCCGCTCCCGTCGCCAATAACCAAATAGGTCAATCCGTTGAGAGAACTTCCCGGCACCCCGGCCAATTCAAAATACTCATCGGTGTCTGTGCTGGGCTGGTCAATACGAATTTCGCTGATGACCGGCGATGGCGCTGCTGCAGTTACAAGGCTTGTTGAAGCCGTGAGCAATAGCAGCAATAAAACGCTTAAAAAAATTAGCTGGCTTATTTTTTTCTCTGACATAAAGCTTCCTCCATTTCGTCCTTTATTTTGCTCCAATTTTGGAGCAGCTACCGTGGGATAGGTTGCATTCAAAATGCCTGGTAGGCAGCAAGTATTTGCGGCAAATCACCTCCTTTTGCACACGCCTCCCGCCATCAGGGCTGTTGCAAAGTCGCTTGACAAAAAATAAGAAGTTATTTTTACCCCCTTCCCCTAACCCCCTCCCCCAAATTTGGGGGAGGGGGAACAAAAAGGGGTGAGCGAGGGGGACAAAGTCCCCCCCTCGCTCTCACGCCTGTGCCCTTTGGGTGCACTCCCCCCTTCCCCTGAGGGGAAGGGGGGATGGGGGAAAAGCAACGATTTTTTGAAACCTTAAAATTGACTTTACCCAAAGGGCACAGGTGCAACAGCCGTGCTCCCGCCATTCAGGACCCTTGACAACTGCATTGAAGGCGATAAAATACATGCACGGGGCTACCCCGTCTGGCGCAACAGTCCAGGCGGTTTCCCGGCAGGCGGGTTGTCCACTGCCAGACGTGGCCAGCGTAACAGAGCAGTGGATGAGCCGTTGAAACCTGGGTCGGCAATTCTTTTTGCCGACCCAATTTTTACCTTTTGCTCAAAAAAGTATTATGGACGTGGCACAACAGGTCGATACCACGGCGCACGAACAGCAGGCCCCAGTTCAGCCTGCACGGGTCCGTGGAACGTGCTCACGCCGAAGTAATCCACATCTTCCAGACGATAGTAAACCGTTCCCCGTCCAGGAGTATCGACAAACGAGTAATTGGCCCCCGCAACAGCACTGCCCTGGGCTGCAAGCAATGCGCTATTTATTCTCACCCACGGGCCGTCGGTGGAGGGCGCCCGATACAGATTGAATCCGGCGTTGTCCGTTTCTGTGCCTGTTTGCCACAGAACCGTTGCATGTCCATCGTTTGCCTGAACCTCAAAAGCTGCCAACGTTATTGCGGTGATATCTTGCTCCTTGTTGGTGAAAGTGCAAACCACCGTTTCGCCGGGGTCAAGGTTGAAGGTCGCCGTGCGAGTCGCCAAATCGCCGCTGCTGGGGGTGGCGCTGTTTCCATCATCACACACAATTGAAACAAGCTCAAACCGAAGCGTATCCCCGTCAAGCACTTCGGTGCTGGTGTAGACGCCTGGCGGCAAATTGTTCACCATCAATTGCCCCCCATCGCTAATGTTGCCGGCCACATCCCCCGTGAAGGTGAATACATCTGTGAGACCAAGCGGGTCGGTTTGCTTTTGCACAATAATGGTGCCCGGCGGCGGGGGAGGCGGTGCAAGCTGCGTGTTGGTGAAGGTACACGTCACCGTTTCGCCGGGGTCAAGGTTGAAGGTCGCCGTGCGGGTTGCCAGATCGCCGCTGCTGGGGGTGGCGCTATTTCCGTCGTCGCACACAATACCGCTCAATTCAAAACCCGCTTGCGAAGCTTCGGTGCTGGTGTACGTGCCCGGCGGCAAGTTATTCACCACCAACTGCCCACCGTCCGCAATGTCGCCGGCCACATCCCCGGTGAAGGTGAAGAGAACGTCCAGCAACCCGGCTGGGTCGGTTTGCTTCTTGACGATGATAGTGCCCGGCGGCGGGGGAGGCGGTGCAAGCTGCGTGTTGGTGAAGGTACACGTCACCGTTTCGCCGGGGTCAAGGTTGAAGGTCGCCGTGCGGGTTGCCAGATCGCCGCTGCTGGGGGTGGCGCTATTTCCGTCGTCGCACACAATACCGCTCAATTCAAAACCCGCTTGCGAAGCTTCGGTGCTGGTGTACGTGCCCGGCGGCAAGTTATTCACCACCAACTGCCCACCGTCCGCAATGTCGCCGGCCACATCCCCGGTGAAGGTGAAGAGAACGTCCAGCAACCCGGTCGGGTCGGTTTGTTTTTTGACAATGATGGTGCCCGGTGTGGGTTGGCCGGGACATTGAATAAGCAGAGGGATTTGACCGGTTGAAGAAACGGCCTGTCCATTTACCGCAAACATTGTCGATACGGCTTCAAAAGTATACGAACCGGGATTTAATACGGCGGAGCCTTCCCATCCAACAGAGATCTCACCCTGGCCAACCCAGAAGAAATTGCCAGTGGGGTCAATCAGGTTTGAGGATTGTCCGGCAATTTTGAGCCAGGCGGCGATGCCTTGATCGACGGAAATAACGCCCGGTTCATTTAAGGAAAGGGCGTAAAGTGTATTATTGCTGCAATCATAGCGCAGGTAAAGCTTTGACAGAATGTCGGTTTGGCCACCAGTCCCCCCGTCGATAATCATATTCGCAAAGAAATCGCCGGTGCCATCTTCTGCCAAAACCCACTCCGCGAAAGCGCCATCAACCACAGTGGGAGTATCCCCAAGCTCAATGTAGCTCGGCTCAGGCGGCGTAGCCGGAACACGTGCCCACACCAACACGCTGTGCACCACTATCAGCATTATTGCCAATATTAATGTCCCTGCTACGATTAATGATCGTTTCATTATTCTCGTCTCCTCACTCGGGACCTGAACCTCCCGATAGCTACTGATTGTGGATTGGCCTCACGATACTCTTTTTGTTGCCCAGTTCCGCAAAAAAAGATTGCTCCTGCACACCAAGACGCAAAGGGGAAGCTTGCAACCTGTTTTTACTGTGCTACGGCTCGATATAAAAAACCGGCAAGTAGCCGTAAACCGTTAGTTTATATGGTCCCAACTGGCGAATAGCTCCCACACCCCACCAATATTCACCCGGTTGAATGCGCTGACCATTCGCCACCGCTCCATCAAAGGAATAGCGGTTCAATTGAACAGCCGGTGACTGCCAGAAAACGTTTTGTTCCTCTCCCTGCGTCAAATCGACCCAATACGCTGAAGCCTGGGGATAGGCATTCCACTCGAATACAATTGGCGCTGCAGCAGAGATATTCGCTGCCGAAAATGTTGCGTTGGGCGCCGGAGCGGTCTGCCCAAACCCCAGCAGTGAAATATCAAAATCCGGCAATTCAATGATTTCTCCCGCAGTCAATGAAATAGGCCCCAACCACCCCCAGCTAATTACCTGCTCAATTTGATATTGTGGATTGGCCTTTTGAGAAAAAACCACGTTATATCCACTATCAGAAGCAGGCACATTTGAGAATGTAAAAGCGCCATCTGCGCCCACCGTAATTTCTGCTACCCGATTGTAGGTCTGATCTTCCAGCCCCAGGACAACATCTGCACCGGGAGGCACTCCGCCCAATAAAATTCGGCCAGATATGCGCGCCGGAGACGACAAAGTCGGCTCGTGGGTTACAGTTGCGGAAGGGGTTGGGCTGGGCGTAACGGTTGGCGTTGGTGTGGCAGACTGCACCTGCTCCGGCGATGGCGTTGGAGTAGACACAGGCACGGAAGCCGCCGTTGCGCCGTGGCTGGCATTGGGTGTGGGTGACGCCGCAACAGGCCGTTGCTGGCGAGGCACAAGGGTTGCAGTTGTGTCCGTTTCCGCGCCGGTGCTTTTCGGCGGAGCAGGTCGCTTTACCGGCGAGGGCAAAGGTGTGCCCGATGAAACCACAGCGTCCCTTGCAGAAACAGCGGGCGCTGGTTGAGCAATACTGGCCGTGAATGTTGGCATTGGCGTTGGTGTTGGCCTTAAACCAGCAAATTGATTTTTGGGCAGGTCATTATTAGTTTGTTGTTGCGGCAACTGCCATAAGGTAATGGCTCCGAGAATTACCCCCATCCGAAACA
>CAYPUV010000058.1:0-17933 GCA_964413895.1 uncultured Anaerolineaceae bacterium | reverse complement strand
GTGGGCGGCAATAGTGAATAATGAATAATGAATAATGAATAATGAATAATTTTTCACTGTTCATTTTTCATTATTCATTGCTCCGTAAATTTCCCGATACTCTGACAAATTCAAGTAAATGCGCCGAATGTACGTGCGCGGCTCTTTCAGCGGGATGAGCGCCACAAACATGTCAAAATCATCGCTGGCGGTGAGCCACTGGTCAACCCGCCCGGGTCCGGCGTTGTATGCCGCCAACGCCGCAAATTGATTTCCCCCCACAAAATTAAGCATTTGTTTGATGTACCACGTTCCCATTTGCACATTTAAATACGGCAGCCACAGCGATTGGTCGGTATAGCCGTCCAACCCCGCGCGCTCAGCGATGTCTGCGCCGGTGGTGGGGATAATCTGCATCAGCCCGCGCGCATCCGCGCCGGAATTGGCATCGGGATTGAACAAACTTTCTTGTCGCATCAGCGCGAAAACCAGCGCCGGGTCAAGCTGCTGGGTCTTCGCCTGCGCCAAAACTAAATCGGCAAAATAGGTGGGGTAGATGAGCTTGCGCACAAACAGCGGTACATCGGCGGGGTGGGTGGCGGGCGATAGCCGCACCAGCGTTTGCGCCGATAGAATGCTCAGTCGGTACAGCCCGCGCTCCTTAAACGCCAGCGAAAGCTGATATTGCGCCACTGGATTGTCTGCCCAGGTGTTCATCACTCGCTCAAATACATCCAGGGCCTCATCGCGCAAGCCAATTTCCAGCAACGCCTCACCACGCACAAAATCGGGGTCGGTTTTTAGCTGATTATCCAGCCCGGACAAATTGGCATTCTGGCTCAACCCTACCCAGTCTGCCAGCCAAATTTCCGCCTCTGTTTGCTCCGATGGGGCGGGCGGCGAAACGTCAAGTGGCACGCTGGGTGAAACGCCATCGTGGTTGAGCAGGTCTTTGGCGCGCAACCCGTAATAATTTAGCGGTTGGTCGGCAAGTTGTGTCAGCAGTGCGGTGGCGCGGTCGGCGTCGTTCAACGCCAGCAACACTTTTGCCTGCCAAAAACTGGCCGCGCGGGCGAACTCACTGGCGGGATACTGCGCCAGCAAATCTGACCAATTTTGTTCGGCGGCGGTCAGGTCATCCAACTGAAAATTCGCCAGTCCCGCCCAAAAATAGGCGTCATCGGCATACGGGCTGGCGGGGCGATTTTCTGCCAGGGTACGGAAATTGTCGGCGGCAAGGGCGAAACGGTCATCTTGAAATTCGATGAGCGCGGCTTTCCACAGCGCTTCATCGGCCTGAGGCAGGGTGGGATTTTCGGCGGCGAAAGCGCGGTACAGCTCAATGGCGTCATCCAGCTTGCCTTGCCAACCGAGCGTGCGCGCTTTTTGCAGGGTTGCATCTGCCCACAAGTCGCTGTCGGGAAAATTGGCGATCACTGTGTCAAATTCACTGCTGGCGGCGTCATAATCGCCCAGCGCGCGCCAACTCCAGCCCATCAGCCAGTGGGCAGTGTCGGCATTTTCGGTGGGGGATGCGTCCAAAAATCGCTGAAACGCCTCGATTGCCGGTTGGTAGGCGTTGCCGCCGTAATAATCGGCAATCCCGCGCTGAAAATCATCCACCGCAAAATCGGCGTCAATCATGTCTACCAGCGTTAAATACGCAGCGTAGGTTTTCGGATAGGTGTCCAGCACCGCTTGAAATTGCCGTTGGGCGGCGGTGAGTTTTTCTGCTTGCAGATAGGCTTCGCCGACGAGCCGCATGATTTTGGCACGATAGGCCGGAATCTGCGCCACGTCCAAAATGGCGTTATATTGCGCAATGGCCTGGTCGAATTTTTCTGCGCCCAAATATGCCTGTGCCATTTTCTCGCGCAGCGAAACTTGAAAGCCGGTGTCGGTGGTGTGGTTCAATGCTGACAGAAAGGCGTCGGCGGCGGCAGAATAGTTTTTTGCCGCTAGCGCGACATTTCCTATGCGTTCATAAATGTACGCGGCGATGGGGTCATCGGGCAGAATACTGGCCTGGTATGCGGCGATGGTTTCGGTGACCGTGCCGCTTTTCTCCAGTGCCAGCGCCAGATTGAATTGCGCCGGACGGGTCAGGTTGTCGGCAGGATAATCCTGCAAAAATTGGCGGAAGGTAGCGGCGGCAGTGGCGGCATCGCCCAACGAAAGCTCGCTGCGCCCGCGCCAGTACAGCCCCAACCGGTGTGCGTCAGCGGAGGAGGCGCCGGGGGCTGTCGCCAGCGCAGCGAATTGTGTTTGGGCGGCGGTAAATTGCCCGTTGCGATAGGCTTGTGCTCCCAGCGAAAACCGTTCGGTGGGTTGGGGAGTGTTCGTGGGCGTGGGGGTAGGAGCAACGGTCGGGCGACGGGTGGCGGTCGGTGTGGGCGTGGGAGATGACACCAGTACCACCGTGACAGCGGTCGGGGTGGCGGCTGGGGATGCGGTAGCAAGTGAGGAGTCAACGCGCCCTGTTTTTGCTTGACAAGCTAGTAAGCTCAATGCCAGCAATAGGGTGGTTATAAAGCGTGCATATCGATTCATAAAAAGAATTATGCCACGGGGAGGAGAATAGTGAAAGTTAAGCTAACGTACTTTTGGGCGACAAAGGATACGTTGACGTTGCGACTGACCTACGCAATCCCAACGACGCAAAAAACGGGGTACTGCAGCCTTTTGCTGCTCTGCATCGCGTAAAACGCAAGATTTTGGACCTATAATGCAGAAAATGACAGAATTTACAAATAATTTATCAATTGTTAACGGCAAATTTACTGACTATTCCCCGAATACTATGCGATACTGATTACTGTGGGGGACTGAACCTGGGCGTTGGACCAGATACAAAGCCGTTGCAAGGCGTAGTTTACACGTAACCTCACAATTGAGGTTCAGCATAATAAAAGACAAGTTTGTTTTTAGAAAAAGTGATATAGTGTAACCGAAATTATTTGTCGGGCAGTTGGAGACGGCCTGTGTGCCTTCTTTTCGATGGGGCGGGAACCACCATCGGTTTAATTCTCTCGTTTTTTGTCCAATGCCCGAAGTTATTATTTGTGAAGGAGTGCTTGTTATAATGGACTTATTGCGTGTTTTTGGTATTTTAGTATTTTTTACAAAAAAAATTACACCCCAGCTATTGACAAAATTGACCGTTGGCGTGAGTTTGATCTTGTTTGCATTAACGTTGCCCGCCGGTGTTAGCGCCGAAGGACCCACAGTGGATGTGCAATCAACAAACAGTGTGCAGCAGGCCAAAGCCACCGACCGCGGACGCCCGCAGGTGATCAATAATACAATTATGACGGACACCGGCGTTCCGCTGCGCGGCGAAAATCCTCGCCGTGATGACAGCGCTGCCCGCAACGACCCCAGTTGGTGGGCCAACCTTCGAGACAACTATCATCTAAATACAGTGCGCGTGCTGGTGTATCGTCCCCCGCAAAACTATCCTGGTGGCTGCGGTAACAATTGTAATCTCCCCACAGCCCAGCAGATCATTCCTGATTTGGATGAATGGGTCGACCGTGCTTCTGAACAGGGGTTTTATGTGATTATCGATTATCATCCCGTTGGTGGCCGTGACGAAACCGACGCCACCGAATGGTGGAGCGTAATTGCCCCGCGCTACAAAAACAGAACCCATGTAATTTACGAAGTTACCAATGAGCCGGGCGGCGCGGGGGGGCCATTGGCGAGGTATATGGAACGGATGCGCGTTCGCATTCGGCAGGACGCCCCCAACACGTTTCTGATTCTCTGGAGCGTTGAAAACGCCCAAGATAACAGCATTGATGCCGTTTTGCAATATACCCCCACGGAAATCAATGCAGATTGGAACAAGGCTGCTGTTGGAATCCATATGTACTGGGGGTACAACTACAGTAAAGTACAGCAACTTAAAAATACGTATCCGGTGCTGAACACTGAAATTGGCGGGTGGAATGAGCAAGATTATATGAGTGTAACCGCTGATGTTGAACAGTTGGGAATGAGCTGGATTTGGTTGGATGGCGCGACTGAAGGACGCATACCGCCCTCCAGTGTCACCTGGTCCCGCGATCCGTATTTCGATGGGACAACGCCGCTGCCCACCGCAACGCCATCACCCACGCCCGGTGCTACCCCATCGCCGACACCGACGCCACCGCCAACGGGTGGTATGCCACTACCGGGACACATTGAAGCAGAAGACTATAAATCTGGCGGCGAAGGGGTGGGCTATCATGACACGACAGCGGGCAACACCGGGAATACCTACCGCACCGATGATGTAGATATTCAAACGGCGAATGACTCACAGGGTGGCGCATACAATATCGGTTGGACGGCTGCCGGCGAATGGCTGGCTTATGATGTGGATGTATCACAGGACGGCTATTATGATATTATTGCCCGTGTCGCTTCTGGTGCAACGGGACCTAAAATTATGCACGTGGAAGTAGATGGACAAAACGTTACCGGCTCGATGACATACAGCGACGCCTCCGGGTGGCAAAGCTGGTCGAACTTGACTGCTGGCAGCATCTTTTTTACCTCGGGGCAACATGAGATGAAGGTGCTTTTCGATACCAACGGCTTGAATCTCAATAATTTGGATGTTGTTCCTTCAGTTAGCAGCCCCACAAGTTTGCCCCATCACATATTCCTGCCGTTGATTCTGCGGTAAAGCTACTTTCAGGCCGGTCAGGTTTTTAAAACCTGACCGGCCTCTGGTGTGCGACATGCTCATAATAACAGGGAGGATTCGAGGGGACACCTCCCGTTCCCCCCTGTTTTCAATTCTATTTTCAAGGGAGTGTAACAGTTCCTGCGGCACAGCAACGAGAATGAAAATTTAGCTTTTAGCCGTCAGCGGTCAGCTATCAGTAGTAAAACTGACCGCTGAAAGCTGATGACTGACTACTATTTTGAGACGTGGAGACTGCTTCGCTATCGCTCGCAGTGACAGAACACATTTATTTTCAAGGGAGAGGGAGCGTTAATATCCGGCAATTGTGCGTAGCTGGCGCAACTAACATTTACGCGATAACGCGTTTGACAAAAAAAAATCGCCGTGCTACCATTATTGATGATTTTTAATTGCATACTCTGGACACTCATCCAGAGAGGGTGGAGGGACAGGCCCTGCGAAGCCCCGGCAACCTGGCCGCTATTGACGGCGTTCGGTGCCAATTCCTGCAAAGCGTGCGCTTTGGAAGATGAGATTTCACTCAGCCGCTTCGCGGCTTTTTTTTTGTAAAAGTTTTGAGGAGCAACGCACACTATGACAATTGCAGTCACCGGCTCAATGGCTTTTGACTATATAATGTCGTTTTCTGGTCACTTTACAGACTATATTGTACCTGATCAACTTGATCATTTGTCCATCAGTGTTTTGGTTGATTCAATGCGCCGCGAACGCGGTGGCACAGCCGGCAACATTGCCTACAATCTGGCTTTGTTGGGTCAAAAACCGTTGTTAATGGCTTCGGTGGGGGCTGATGCCCATGATTATATCGCTGATTTACAGACCCAGGGTATTGATACGTCTGCTGTACTACACTTACCCGATGAATTAACGGCCTCTTTCTTCGTTTCCACCGACCGGAATAATCGTCAGATTGCTAATTTTTACATTGGCGCAATGGGTCACTCAACAGATGTTCACTTTGCAGACCAAAACTACAAAAACATTACCCTGGCCATTATTTCTCCTAACGCGCCGCAAGCAATGGTTAAGTATGTAATGGAATGTAAAGAACTGGGCATTCCCTACATTTACGATCCTAGCCAGCAAATCCCCCTTTTTACCCCGGAACAACTGTTTGATGGCATTAATGGGGCACACATTTTAATAGTAAACGATTATGAATTTGAGATGATAAAAGAGCGCACCAACCTTACGCTAGACAAAATCAAGACAATGGTCGACGTAGTTGTCATCACCCGGGGCGAAGACGGATCTAGTATTTATGTGCAAAATAAAGAATATCACATTCCGGCCATTGCGCTCCCGCAGGTGGTAGATCCTACGGGCGCTGGCGACGCTTATCGCTCTGGCCTGATGGCGGCACACACACACAACTTAAGCTGGATAGAGGCCGGTCGGGTGGGGACGCTTACGGCAACCTATTCGTTGGAAACCTATGGCACTCAGAAACATCATTACACCATTGAACAATTCGCGCACCGGTATTTTGAAAATTTTGAGAAAACGCCGGGCGTAGAAGTATTTTTCGCCAGTTTGGCCAAATAAGATGGGCCGGTACAACATGGTGCAAAGATCATCCCTGAGGCAAATACAAATTCGTTCTTTAACAAACAAACAGCAAATCGCCAATTTCTTAAACACAGACCGGGCATATCACGCCTATGCACTGGCTGATTTGGATGAACGCTACTTTTCGCAGTGTGCATGGTGGGCCGCAGAGAACTCTCAGGGTGATATTCAATCACTGGTGCTGGTGTTTTATGGATTAACACCCCCCGTTATTTTGACAATGGGGGAGACGGCGCATCTTCCCCATATTCTTGCGCGGATGTCTTTGCCATCCTCTGCGATGGTTTCTGGGGTGGAAAGCCACATTGCGCATTTGCGGGCGCACTATCGCTTTGAATACCTGGATGTTATGTGGCGAATGACGCTGAAACACCAAAACTTTCGTCCGGTAAAGGGAAGTGTATCTCCCAAACTACTGGCTGCGCAACACCTGAATGCGTTGCAAGCATTTTATCAAAACGCACATGGAAACGCTTTTGCACCGTACCAGCTTGAAAAGGGTGTATTTTACGGTATTTTCAATAACACAAACCTGATTGCTGTCGCGGGAACTCACATCGTTGCCCCGCATTACGGCGTGGCGGCAGTGGGAAATATCTTCACCCACAGCAACCATCGAAATACCGGATTTGCCCAACAAACTACCAGCGCAGTTTGCTCGCATTTGTTTGCGCTGGGCATTGATACCATTGTATTGAATGTTATGCAATCGAACCTGGCCGCCATCCATGTTTACAAAAAGCTGGGTTTCAAAATAGCGTACGCTTTTGCGGAGGGAATTGGAGATTTAAAAAATAGTTCTTAAATACGCGACTTCTTGCGTGCCAGAAAACTGAAGATATGCACATCATCATTGCCGTCGCAAACAACCAATCTCCAATTGCTGGTCATCGATAAAAAAAATACAATCAACAAATTATTTAAGAATAGGAGTGAGAATGACTGTAAAAGAATTTGACATCAAAGATATTAACCTGGCCGAACAAGGTCGGTGGCGAATTGAATGGGCGTTGAAGGAAATGCCTGTCGTTCGCTCAATTATGGATCAATTTGCCAAAGAACGCCCCCTGGAAGGGGTGAAACTCAGCGCTTGTTTGCACATCACCTCAGAAACCGCAAACCTGGCCCGCGCGCTGCAAATTGGCGGTGCGGATGTTGTTCTTACTGCCAGCAACCCGCTCAGCACGCAAGATGATGTGGCAGCGGCGCTGGTTTCCACATTTGAGATTCCGGTGTACGCCATCAAAGGCGAAAGCAACGAGGTGTATTACCAACACCTCAACGCCGCACTTGACCATCACCCGATGATTACGATGGACGATGGCGCCGACCTGGTGAGTACACTGCACAGCGAACGCCAGAACCAAATTGCCGAAATCATCGGCGGAACAGAAGAAACCACCACTGGCGTCATCCGTCTGCGGGCAATGGCCGCCGATGGGGCGTTGAAATTCCCGGTTATTGCCGTAAACGATGCCATGACCAAACACCTGTTCGATAATCGCTACGGCACGGGACAATCTACGCTGGATGGTATCATTCGCGCCACCAACATTCTACTGGCGGGGAAAACCTTCACCGTGGCCGGATATGGTTGGTGCAGCCGGGGCATTGCTATGCGCGCCAAAGGCCTGGGCGCAAACGTCATCGTCACCGAGGTTGACCCGTTGAAAGCGCTAGAAGCGATGATGGATGGTTTCCGTGTGATGCCGATGATGGAGGCAGCCCCCCTTTCAGACTTCATCGTTTCTGCTACTGGCGACAAGCACGTTGTTGATAAACACCACTTTGAGGTGATGAAAGACGGCTGCTGTGTGGCGAACTCCGGTCACTTTAATGTAGAAATCAACATCCCCGCACTGGAAGAAATGGCGGTAGAGAAACATCAACCCCGCAGGTTTGTAGATGAATACCAGCTGCCTGATGGGCGTAGTATCCGCCTGCTGGGCGAAGGTCGATTGGTGAACCTGGCCGCCGCCGAAGGCCACCCCGCTGCGGTGATGGATATGAGTTTTGCCAACCAGTCGATGAGTGCCGTGTACATGCTGCAACACGCCAAAGAGCTAGAAAACAAAGTTTATGCTGTCCCCGCAGATATTGATAACGAGATTGCTCGTTACAAACTGGAATCAATGGGCGTAAAAATTGATGCGCTCACCGAGGAGCAACTCGCTTACCTCAATAGCTGGCAAGAAGGTACGTGATTTCAATTAACAATGGACAATGAGAAATTAGAGAATAACAATACGTAGCTCGTAATTCGTAATTTTTAAGGAGTGTAGAATGAGTACCACGTTTATGACCTCGCCCCAACTGTTTTTTACCAGTGAAGCAGTTACGGAAGGACATCCCGATAAAATGTGCGACCAGATTAGCGATGCAGTTCTGGATGCGATTTTGGCACAAGACCCCTATGCGCGTGTGGCGTGTGAAACTGCCACCACTACTGGCCTGGTGGCAGTGATGGGCGAAATTACCTGTGACGCCTATGTTGACATCCCTAAAATTGTGCGCGAAACCATCGAAGAGATTGGCTACACCCGCGCCAAATACGGTTTCGATGCTGAAACCTGTGGCGTGTTGGTCAGCATCAAAGAACAATCCGCCGATATTGCGATGGGCGTGAATAAAGCGCTGGAGGCCAAAAAAGGTGAAATTGAAGATGATCTGGACACCGGCGCGGGCGACCAGGGGATGATGATTGGGTTTGCTTGCAACGAAACGGAAGAACTGATGCCTTTGACCGCATCGTTGGCGCAAAAACTGTGCTACCGATTATCGCAAGTGCGCAAAAATGGTACGCTGGAATATTTGCGTCCTGATGGCAAAAGCCAGGTAACGGTGGAATACGCTTTCGGCAGGCCAAAGCGCGTGGATGCGGTGGTTATTTCTACCCAACACAGCCCAGAGGTGAAACAGGATGAAATTCACCGTGACATTATCGAACACGTAATCAATGAAGTTGTGCCCATTGAATTAATGGATGACAACACAAAAATTTTTGTGAACCCGACCGGGCGTTTTGTTACCGGTGGCCCTTTAGGCGATGCCGGGTTGACCGGACGCAAAATCATCGTCGACACTTACGGCGGCGTGGCGCGGCACGGTGGCGGTGCTTTCTCTGGCAAGGATGCTACCAAGGTCGACCGCTCGGCGGCATATATGACGCGCTACATTGCCAAAAATATCGTGGCGGCGGGGCTAGCCGACCGGGTGGAATTGCAGGTGAGTTACGCCATCGGTGTGGCGCACCCCGTTTCACTGAACGTGGAAACCTTTGGCACAGGCAAAATTAGCGATGAGAAGATTGTAGAATTGGTCAAAAAACACTTCGACTTGCGCCCGGCAGCCATCATTAAATATCTTGACCTGCGCAAACCCATCTTCAAAAAGACCGCTGCTTATGGCCATTTCGGGCGCACCGATGTTGATTTTACCTGGGAGCACACCGATAAGGCCGAAATTCTGCGCCAGGAAGCCGGATTGGAGTAGCAAATTGGACGTTGGCGTTTTTTGAAATTCAGTAGCATTTTATTTGAAACGCTAATTTTTGTTCTTTTTTGCCCCTCTACCCCCATCCCCCCCCTTCTCCCCATTGGGGAGAAGGGGGGGGGATGGAGAGCGAGGGGGAGAAGCCCCCTCGCTCTCCCCTTTTTACTCCCACCTGTGCCCTTTGGGTAGGGCGCTTGACAAAAAAATTCCAGGCAAAATTCGTGGGGGCAAACACGTAGGTTTGCCCACTACGGGAAATACACCAAAAATGTAGGGACAGAGCAGTGCTCTGTCCCTACGGAGCAAAATTATACCAACCACACCACCCTTAAAATTAACGTTGCCCAAAGGGCACAGGTTCAACAGCCGCGCAAAACTGATACTTGAAATTGACAAAAAAGTGCAAGTCACGTATACTGTAAAATTGCGGTTACGGGCGGGTTATGCCTCTTGATGTATGTTGCACAATGCTGTGGCGACGGGATTGTCCGCAAAATTAAGTTATAATATGTGTTCCCCATAATACCGCAAAATTACCTCGGGGCAAAGGGTATCAATCATTTAAACAGGGTAAAAAACAAGCAAGATGTGATAATCTGCATTGAGCGAAACAGATAGGGGTTGTTTCGCTTGTTTTGCTGCCTGTTAGACTTTTTTGGTTAGCTAGAGAGCCGTAGGGGGGAGTTTGGTTTATTCTATTGTGTTAAATGAATTTATAAGGAGAGTTTCAATCTGATGGCTGTATTACCCAAAAAAAAATATTCGCGTATCCCGGATATTCTTGAATTGCCCAAATTGATTGAAGTTCAATTGAAGGCGTATGATTGGTTTAGGGAGGAAGGCCTAAAGGAACTTTTTGACGAAATCTCTCCAATCGTCAGTTTTAATAAGAATTTAGAGCTGCACTTTTTGAGCTACAGGTTCGATGCGCCGAAGTATTCCGAAAATGAATGCCGTGAGCGCGATATATCTTATGCCAGCCCGCTGTGGGTAACTGTCCGCCTGATCAACAAAGAAACAGGAGAAATCGCCGAACAAGAAGTGTTTATGGGTGATTTTCCGTTGATGACATCGAATGCTACCTTTGTAATCAATGGTGCTGAGCGCGTGGTTGTGTCTCAGTTGATCCGCTCGCCGGGCGCCTATTTTAGTGTGGTGGAAGATCGCGCCACCGGACGCGCATTGGCAACAGCCAAGCTCATTCCCAATCGCGGGGCATGGCTGGAGTTTGAAACATCGCGTCGTGATTTAATCTCGGTTAAAGTTGATCGCAAGCGCAAGCTTCCGGTAACGGTTTTGTTGCGCGCCATTGGCCTGGGGGCAGATGAGGAAATCATTGAGCATTTTAAAGATGTGGATGATCATCCCGACCATCCCTTTATCTCCTCGGCCATAGAAAAAGACCCTACCAAATCGGTGGATGAGGCGTTGTTGGAATTCTACAAGCGATTGCGCCCTGGAGACCCTCCCACAATTGATAATGCCAGAAGTTTCATGACCTCGTTGTTATTCTCTCCGCGGCGTTATGATTTGGGCAAGGTGGGGCGATATAAGCTGAACAAACGCTTGGGCCTGAGCGTTCCGTTGAGTGAGCGTGTGTTGACCAGAGAAGATATTATAGAAGTTATAAGGCGGATCATCAATATTAATAACGGTAAAATCCGGCCCGACGATATTGATCACCTGGGTAATCGACGGGTGAAAACTGTTGGTGAATTGATTCAAAATCAGCTCAGAATTGGCCTGTTGCGTCTGGAACGGGTGGTCAGAGAACGCATGTCCATTAAGGACCCCGATCAGGTGTCGCCCACATCTTTGATTAACATTCGACCGGTGGTTGCGGCAACGCGCGAATTTTTCGGCGGGAGCCAGTTGAGTCAATTTATGCAACAAACCAACCCGCTAGACGAACTGACCCACAAACGCACGCTCAGCGCATTGGGGCCTGGCGGCCTGCGCCGCGAGCGCGCCGGCTTTGACGTGCGCGATGTTCACCACAGTCACTATGGACGCATCTGCCCCATCGAAACGCCGGAAGGGCCAAACATCGGTTTGATTGGGCGACTGGCATCGTACGCGCGAGTAAATGAGTTTGGTTTTATTGAAACGCCCTATCGCAAAATTATCAAAGAAATACCAGCGGATGATATCGATCGCTTAGCCGATAGAACATTGCGCCAGGATATTGTTGATCCAAAAAACAATAAAATTGTGGCTGAGGCGGGAACAATTATTGATTCTGATTTGGCAATTAAAATTACTGAATTGGGCCTGGAAGACCCGGTACAGATTGTTCCGTTTGTTACCGGCCAGATTGAATATCTCTCCGCGGATGAAGAAGATCGTTATACCGTTGCACAGGCCAATGTTGAGTTGGATGAGCAAATGCAGTTTGTTAGTAGTCGCGTGGAAGCAAGACACGGGCGAGTCACCCGGTTTGAGCCGGTGACCAATGTTGATTATATTGATGTTTCGCCCAAACAGATTGTGGGTGTCAGCGCGGCACTTATTCCGTTCCTGGAACATGATGATGCCAACCGTGCGTTGATGGGGTCTAATATGCAGCGACAGGCTGTTCCGCTGCTGCGGCCTGATGCGCCGACGGTTGGTACCGGTATGGAAGCGTATGCCGCATTTGATTCTGGCCAATTGGTTATATCTCGGCATGATGGAGAGGTGATTAGCGTTACCGGACGGGCAATCCAGGTAAAAGATGACGAAGGCAACGTACACGAATACAGATTGCGAAAATACACTCGCACCAACCAATCCACCTGTATCGACCAGCGCCCGGTTGTCTTTAAGGGGGAACGGGTGCACAAAGGTCAGGTAATGGCAGATTCTAGTTCCACTGAAGGTGGGGATTTGGCACTGGGGCAAAATGTGTTGGTTGCTTTCATTAGCTGGGAAGGGGGCAATTTCGAAGACGCTATCCTTATCAGCGAAGATCTGGTGAGGCGAGATAAATTTACCTCCATTCATATTGAGAAACATGAAGTTGAAGCCCGCGACACCAAATTAGGGCCGGAGGAAATTACTCGCGATATTCCCAACGTGGGAGAAGATGCCCTGAAAGACCTGGACGAGAACGGTGTTATTCGCGTAGGCGCAGAAGTTGGTCCCGGCGACATCCTGGTAGGCAAAATTACCCCAAAAGGGGAAACGGAACTGACGCCGGAAGAAAAACTGTTGCGTGCCATTTTTGGCGAAAAGGCCCGCGAGGTAAAAGACTCTAGCCTGCGTTTGCCCCACGGCGACCGGGGAATTGTGGTTGATGTACACGAGTTTACCCGCGAAGAACACCGCGATCTTTCTGCTGGCGTAGACAAGATGGTGCGCGTGGTAGTGGCACAAAAGCGCAAGCTTCGAGAAGGCGACAAAATGGCCGGTCGGCATGGAAACAAAGGGGTTATTTCTAAAGTTGTCGCCGTTGAAGACATGCCATATTTGGAAGATGGTACGCCGGTGCATATTATTCTCAACCCCCTGGGTGTGCCTGCGCGCATGAATATTGGACAGATTTTAGAAACACATCTGGGTTATGCCGTTAACCGGATGGGCTTTCGAGCCGTTACGCCGGTGTTTGACGGGGCGCATGAAGATGAAATTGCCGCGGAACTGTCGCGGGCATGGTTGATGGATCGCGCCTGGTGGCAAATAACTGAAGAAGCCTGGCGGTGGGTTGTTGAACAAGATTACGAACCCGAAGACATGGAAGATGAAAACGAAGTGCGCCGCCTGTACTTGATTGAAAAACTCGATGGGCAGGGGTACGATGAGGACCGTTTGGCCTCTGATGAGGTGTACGCGCGACGCGCAGCGGTACAGAACTGGTTAGAAGAACGCAACTACGACCCCGAATTTTTGCTGGCTTTTGAAGGCCAGCGTCGCCCTGAAAGTGTGGGCGCTAAATCACGGGAAGCGGTGCGGTTGGTCTGCTTGCGCGAATGGATGATCTATTTGCAAGAGCGGTATCAGGTAGAGGCTAATTTGCACCCCGCGCCGATGTTGCTGGACTTGGATGTTGCAGCCCTTGCCGATGATGAGATAGACCAAACCGCCATCGCTGTGAGTCGAGAGACCAATATTCCAATGCCTACCACCGGCAAAGTAACACTCTATAATGGAAAAACCGGCGAACCTTACGATAAACCGGTAACGGTGGGGATTATCCACATGCTCAAATTGCATCACCTGGTAGAAGACAAAGTACACGCTCGATCTACCGGGCCGTACAGCCTGGTAACGCAGCAACCGTTGGGCGGTAAAGCGCAGTTTGGTGGCCAGCGGTTTGGTGAAATGGAGGTGTGGGCGCTGGAAGCCTACGGCGCAGCCTACACCTTGCAAGAAATGCTCACTGTAAAAAGCGACGACGTGACGGGCCGCGTGAAAACTTACGAGGCCATTGTTCGCGGCGATGTCATTCAAGACCCCGGTGTGCCAGAAAGCTTCCGCGTGTTGGTGAAAGAGTTGCAATCGTTGGGGTTAGCGGTTGAAGTGATTTCTGAAAATGATGAAAAAATTACGTTTGGTAAAGATGAACAGAAGGAGCGATTGCCCAAACTTGGTCTGGGGTTGGGTATTCCCGGTGGAGCCAGGTAGCAGCATGGCGTAAGAGAACGCCGCCATCGCGCAGCCCGGTAAATCCAAGAAAAACCGAATCACAATTTGACGGATGATGGCCCGTATGGTACAATCCGCTTTCGTGGGTTTGGGGTGATATAGTCACTGTACGGGGATCTACAGACGAAAGATTCTCGGCCCACCAAATAACTTGCATACTTTAGCGAGGCCATCGTCGTGTGTGTTGCGGTGGCCTCGTGCGATGCTAGTGAGCGTTCAGGTTGAAATCCGCCCTCCAGTAATCTAAACAAGGGCTGTTTCTTATCTTAGAAAAATTTGTTAGTAAAGCCAATTAGGAGGATCCTTTGCCTACCATAAACCAGATTATGCGTAAAGGGCGCTCGCGGAAGAAAAGCAAAGTTACGGCGCCCCACCTGAGATTTACTTATAATGCCCTAAAAAATAGACGGCAAGAGGGCGGTGGGTCTCCTCAAAAACGTGGCGTGTGTACGCAGGTTAGAACGGCCTCGCCCAAAAAACCTAACTCGGCGTTGCGTAAAATTGCGCGTGTGCGCTTAACAAACGGGATTGAGGTAACGGCCTATATTCCCGGTGAGGGACACACCTTGCAAGAGCACTCGGTAGTGTTGGTGCGTGGGGGCCGTGTTAAAGATTTGCCTGGCGTTCGCTACCACATTGTACGCGGTGCGTTGGACGCTACAGGGGTTGAAGCCCGTCGTCGTGCCCGCTCCAAATACGGTACTCGTCGGCCCAAAAAATAAGCCTGTGTGCAGGACATTATAGAATTAGTAATGGAGTAATTGATGAGACGTAATCGAGCTCCTCAACGAGCGATTCAGCCAGACGTTAAATACGACAGTGAGTTGGTAGCCCGCTTCATTAATAAAGTAATGATTGGTGGGAAAAAAAGTTTGGCGGCAAAAATAGTTTATGATGCTATGGATATAGCCGGCGCGCGGGTTAAAAAACCCGGTATTGAGGTTTTTGAAGAGGCCGTGAAAAATGTAACGCCGCTGCTTGAAGTTCGCCCTCGTCGTGTGGGTGGCGCTACATACCAGATCCCAATGGAGGTGCGCCCTGACCGGCGCCGTAGCCTGGCGCTGCGGTGGTTGTTGGCCAGCGCGCGTGCCCGCAACGGCAAATCAATGGCCGAAAAACTGGCTGCAGAGTTCCTCGATGCCATTAAAGGACAGGGAGCTGCGGTGAAAAAGAAAGACGACACCCATCGCATGGCCGAGGCGAACAAGGCTTTTGCTCACTATCGCTGGTAGGTAAAGACCCTGCCGAATACTACATTTGTATAAACCGCAACGATTTGGAGTCCAAAGCGCTTTGTGGGTCTAAAAAAAGAGCGTCTTTGGACTTTGAATCTGTATTAAAAGGTAAGCATGACAAGGGATTATCCTTTAGAGCGAACCAGAAATATTGGGATTATCGCCCATATTGATGCCGGTAAAACAACCCTTACCGAACGCATTCTCTTTTACACCCAAAAAATCCACCGCATTGGAGAAGTACACGACGGTGCAGCAACAATGGATTGGATGGTGCAAGAGCAAGAACGCGGGATTACCATTACGGCTGCGGCAACAACCTGTTTCTGGAAAAACACGCAAATTAATATTATCGACACCCCCGGCCACATCGACTTCACCGCCGAGGTGCAGCGCTCGCTGCGCGTGTTGGACGGCGGTGTCGTGGTGTTCGATGCTGTGGCCGGCGTGGAACCGCAATCAGAAACTGTTTGGCGGCAAGCGGACCGCTTCAATGTGCCCCGCATCTGCTTTGTGAACAAAATGGACCGCGTCGGGGCCGATTTTTTCCGCACTACTCAGATGATTGTTGATCGCTTGGGAGCTAATCCTTTGCCCGTTCAGCTTCCCATTGGTGCAGAAAGCCAGTACAAAGGCGTAATAGATCTGTTTAAGATGAAGGCGGTCTATTATCTGGACGACCTGGGAACCAAATCTGAAGAAACCGACATTCCTGAAGAATACCAGGAATTAGCCCGGAAGATGCACGACGAGATGGTGGAAAAAATCTCCGAAACGGATGATGACCTTACCCTTAAATATCTTGAGGGAGACGAAATCACCGCCGAAGAGTTGCGCAACGCGCTGCGCCGAGCAACCCTCGATAACAAACTGGTTCCCGTATTGTGCGGCACGGCCCTGAAAAATAAGGGTGTTCAGCGGTTGATGGATGCCATTGTAACTTACCTGCCTTCGCCGCTGGATATTCCACCGAAAGTTGCGGAGTTGGTAAAAACTGGCGCAGAGGTGCTGGTTCATCCAGATGAAAACGAGCCTTTTGCGGCCCTGGTTTTTAAAATTGTTACCGACCCGTTTGTGGGACGCCTGGCTTATGTGCGTGTTTACTCTGGTCACTTGGATGCCGGGGGGCAGGTATTTAATGCCACCAAGGGGCGCAAAGAGCGCGTGGGACGCCTGTTGCAAATGCATGCTAATCAACGACAGAGTATTGATAGTGTTTCTGCCGGCGACATTGCCGCAATCATCGGTCTGAAAAACTCATTCACCGGAGACACGATCTCTGATCCACGGCGTCCGATAATATTAGAATCAATCAAATTCCCGGAGCCGGTCATTGAAGTTGCCATAGAACCCAAAACAAAAGCAGATCACGATAAATTGGCCCTGTCATTGCAGAAACTGGCCGAAGAAGACCCCACCTTCCAGGTTCGTACTGAAGAAAACACCGGACAAACCCTCATCGCCGGCATGGGTGAACTTCACCTTGAGGTATTAATTGATCGTATGCTCCGCGAATTTAAAGTGCGTGCGAATGTTGGCAAGCCTCAAGTGGCCTATCGAGAGACAATTACTCGGGCCGCGCAGGCGCGCGGGCGCTTTGTGCGTCAGTCTGGTGGCCGGGGGCAGTACGGCGATGTGGTAATTGACGTTGAACCACTGGATAAAGGACAGGGCTTTGAGTTTGAATCTAAAATTGTAGGCGGTGCTGTGCCCAAAGAGTACGTCCCCGCCGTGCGACAGGGTATTGAAGAGGCGCTGACCGCCGGCGTAATTGCCGGTTTCCCGCTTGTTGACCTTAAGGCTATGTTAGTCGATGGTTCATATCACGAAGTCGATTCATCAGAAATGGCGTTTAAAATTGCCGGATCGATGGCGATTAAGGGAGCCGTGAAAAAAGCAGCGCCTGTGTTGCTAGAACCGATGATGAAAGTAGAAGTCAACTCCCCGGAAGAATACGTAGGCGACGTAATCGGCAGCCTCTCTTCTCGGCGCGGGATGATTGAGGGTGTGGAGATTTACACCAAAGGGATGCAAACCATCAAGTGTTATGTGCCACTCTCTGAGATGTTTGGCTATGCCACCACGCTGCGCTCTCTTTCGCAAGGGCGAGCTACCTTTACAATGGAATTTGACCATTACGCTCAAGTTCCAGATAGTGTTGCAAAAAAGATAACGGGAGAGTAAATTTGCTCCGCCCTGTTGAATCTATATAATAGCTCTGTTTTTTTGCTGTTGCTTTTGTGTGTAAAACTGAAATTGATTAGTTCAGTAGGAGAATAAGAATGGCCAAAGAAACATTTGTGAGGAACA
This sequence comes from uncultured Anaerolineaceae bacterium, assembly GCA_964413895.1. Classification (GTDB taxonomy): domain Bacteria; phylum Chloroflexota; class Anaerolineae; order 4572-78; family 4572-78; genus JANTHQ01. The sequence continues at coordinate 26 of CAYPUV010000058.1, read as the reverse complement.
AGCCGCATGTGAATGTGGGGACGATT
>CAYPUV010000057.1:0-18222 GCA_964413895.1 uncultured Anaerolineaceae bacterium | reverse complement strand
AATTAAAGTATCTATTCAGTTACACAGAGAAACACGGAGAAAACACAAAGATACACTGAGAAAAACAAAAAAATACCGTAAAAATCTCCTTATCTCTGTGAGACCTCTGTGAAACTCTGTGTTACAACTTGCTTGCTGAATAGTTACCAATTAAATTAACACTTCTTGTGCACCGGCAGAGGCTTGACACAGGTAAATTGTAGCCTTGTACCCTGTTTGGGCCTGGTATTGCGCGGCAACCGCTTTTGTTATCTTGGGGGCAACGTCTGTTGGCGCCAACGCCACACAGCATCCACCAAAACCGCCACCGGTCATCCGCGCGCCGTAAACGCCGGGAACGGCCTGTATAATGTCTACCAGGGTATCAATGGCAGGGACTGTGATTTCAAAGTCCTCGCGCATTGAGCGATGTGATTCTGCCATAAGTGGCCCCAATGCGGCAAGGTTTCCGCTGGCAAGCGCCTGAGCCACCTGGAGCGTGCGCGCATTTTCTGTAATAACGTGTCGTGCGCGACGCCGAATGACGGGGTCAAGTTCAGCTGCGCGACAGTTGAAGGTTGCTTCATCAACATCACGCAAAGCCGCCACGCCAAAGAATCTGGCGGCGGTTTCGCATTGTTGGCGGCGAATATTGTACTCTGAGTCCACCAACCCCCGCTGTACACCGCTATCAATCACAATAATAGCGGTATCGTTGGGTATGGGCACTGCCTGATAGTTTAAGCTGCGGCAGTTAATCAGCAGGGCGTGGCCTTTTTGCCCCAGCACCGAGATGAATTGGTCCATGATGCCGCATTGAACGCCCACAAATTCATTTTCTGCTTGTTGTCCGTAGCGCGCCAATGTCACGCCATCTACAGAGACGTGGCTCATTTGCAAAAACGTGTGTCCCAGGGCCATTTCAAATGACGCCGATGAACTCAATCCGCCGCTGGTGGGCACGTCACCAGCAACGGCCATGGTGACGCCTTGCAATGGGTGGTCTGCAGCGAGGAGGATTTTAGCCAGTCCGCGGGCGTAGTTGGCCCAGGTTTTGGTGGGGGTGCGCTCAATGGGTTGCGTCAGATCAAATGTGTCTGTTTCGTCTTTGTCTATGGCCAAAATCTGTATGATTGAGCCGGGATGTGGAATAGCAGCGACGACGGTTTGAAAATTGATGGCCACCGGCAACACAAACCCATCATTGTAATCTGTATGTTCGCCGATTAAATTGACTCGGCCCGGCGCGCTGAAAAAACGGGGGGCAACGGTGTTTTCTGGAAAGCTGGATTGAAGTGCGAGGCGTGTTTTTTCAAATAAATCCACAGCAGCCTCCGATGGATAATGTGGACACCATAATCTATTTTAACAGAAACTATCCATCTTTCATAGTATGTGCTTGAATTTGGGCCATCTCTGGTTGAGCAACGAAAAAGCGCCCTGACAGGACAAGGCGCTTTTTAGGTGGAGATGCCGGGAGTCGAACCCGGGTCCAAACATGCTAGTTACAAACGTCTACGAGTGTAGTTGACGCTCAATGTTTCGGCCAGGGTTTATCGGTCAACAGAGTCTCCCTCGCCCAGCCGATGGATTCTTTACCAGTGGGTATCGGCGTTGCGCTGGTGCACCTCGATTTTAGCGTCGGGCGGCGCCCGCTCTCGAGGGAAGAGAACGCCGTCCGTGGCCCACATTAAGGGCCATTAGTTGCTCATACTAGCTTACGCCGCAAGGGGCAAAGCGCTGTAAGAGCGACCGTTGAAAGCAGGTACTTTCTCGGCATTTATTTGGGTGAGACAGTTTTTCGAGTTACCTCAGCTCGACTCGCAGTTCATAACCGCTCACATGCCTGTCGAAGCCAGTTCATCCCCAAGCAATAATATTATAGCACGTCGGTGCGTGTTTATCAACTGGCACAAGCAACAGCCCTGGCAACAGCACACGGTTGTTTCATTTCCCCTCCCCTAAATTTGGGGGAGGGGACGAAAATTTTCCGTCAAACGCTCCCCATAACCTCAAAAATACCAGGTTGTGTGAGCGCTATTAGTTGTGTTTATTGTCTGTCAGTTCATCATACTTGGTGCGAACATTTTTAATATCTTGCCAGGTGAGCGCTTTAGGAGAGCCGGGCGTTTTTTGCGGGTTACGGAGCAAATATGCTGGATGGAACATCGGCATTACCCATCGGTTGCCGCGTTGATACCAGGTTCCCCGCACTTTTGTGATCCCCTGTTTTTCACCCAGAATTGTTAACATTGCGTAGCGCCCAATCAGTAAGATTATTTTGGGATCAACCAAACGAATCTCTTCAAACAAGTAAGGAGCGTAAAATTCAATTTCTTTGGGCAGCGGGTCACGGTTGTTGGGCGGGCGACGCCGGACCACGTTTGAGACATACACATCCGTTTCTGGGTTAAAGTTAACTGCTTGTAAAATTTTGTCTAGCAGTTGCCCTGAACGACCCACAAACGGCTTGCGCAGACGATCTTCTTCCGCGCCCGGTCCCTCGCCGATAATCATCAACCTGGCCTGGGGATTGCCTCGATAAACCACAATATTGCCCCCCCACGTTTCCAGAGGGTCGCCGGTTAAGTTTTCCAGTGCGGCCACAAATTCCTGGTGGCTGGCATAGCGCGGGGCCATCAACGAAGGTTGGTTAAACATAAACATCTCCCTTGAAAATTGGTTTGAAAGGCGGGGGTCGGGGGGTGTCCCCCCGAATTCCCCCCTGTTTTCATCCCCTGTGGCCTGTCACAGGCTCATTAAAACTCCTCTGTAACACGCTGTTCAAGCGACCATTTTACGCCACATTGAGTAAATTGCCAAGTTCAAAATACCCCAGTCGCCTTCAGCTACGTTTGGGGGTTGCATAGCGTTTAGCCGTGAATGTGTTCCTCTTGTTCCTCTTGTCTTCGCCTGTTGACTGTGCTAAAATACCAGTCATCCTGACCACGGTCGTTGGAAAATTAATATCAGCGGCGCTGGGGGCGGTCCTCAGCGAAAAGTGCCAGCGGTTGGGAACTCTATTTCACTGTTGAAAGGAGAAATTATGGCACTTTGGAACCGGTATTACACCCCCGCTACCGTTGACGATGCGCTGTCGCTGTTGGAAAAATATCATGGCGCGGCGCAAATTGTTGCCGGTGGCACAGATCTCATCCTCGATTTACAACAAGGCAATCACCCCCCTGTAGAAGCATTGGTGGACATTACCCGCATCAGTGGGATGGACACCGTACAACTCAATGGCAATACATTCACCCTCGGCGCGAATGTAACCCACGCCGCCATCGTGAAACACCCCGACATCCGTAGCCGCGCAACTTGTTTGGCAGAAAGCTGTGGTGTGGTTGGGGGCCCGCAGGTGCGAAACGTCGGCACGCTGGGTGGAAACGTGGCCCACGCGCTTCCCGCCGGCGACGGCACCACCTCGCTGGTGGCGCTTGATGCGCAGGTGGAAGTCATCAAAAACGGTGCGCGACAGTGGGTGCCCATCTTGGACATGTTCAAAGGTCCCGGGCAATCGCTGCTCGATTCCAGTCACGATTTACTCATTCAATTTAAATTTAGCGCTTGCACCGGTCGGCAAGGCACAGCATTCAATCGCATTATGCGCCCGCAGGGCGTGGCACTCCCCATTTTGGGCTGTGCTGTGTGGGTTGAATTGGCAGATGACCAGCAAACCATTGCCGATGTGCGGTTGTGTGTGGGCCCCGTCAGCAAAACGCCGGCCCGTGCTCGCCAAACAGAAGCTGCGCTCATTGGCAACCCTACCAGCGATGAAACCATCCGCCGAGCGGTTTCGGTAGCGTTGGATGAACTCCATCCCCGCACCAGCAAATATCGCGCCACGGCGGAATACCGGCAGATGATGATTGATGTGTTGTTGCGACGCACACTCCCCAAAGCGATTGAACGGGCGCAAACGGGCGTTGCCGTGCCGGAACTGGGTGCATAAAATCAATTAACAATTAAAAATGAACAGTGAATAATTTTGTTGATTGCATGTATCATTTCAATATGTAGGGCAGAGCATTGCTCTGCCCCTACCCCGAATTATTGAGGAGATACAAACTGAAAACTGAAGGCTGAAAACTGAAATGACTGACTTGAATTTAACCGTAAACGGAAAACAATATATTGTGGATGTCCCCGAATCGAAATCGCTGGCAGAAGTGCTGCGGCAAGATCTGGGACTGACCGGCACAAAAATTGCGTGCGGAGAAGCGGAATGTGGCGCATGTACCGTGATAGTGGATGGCGCGCCGGTCACATCGTGCATTTATCCGGCATTCAAAGCACAGGGCGCCAGCATCGAAACCATTGAGGGGTTGGCGCGCGATGAAGAATTGCATCCCTTGCAAAAAAGTTTCATTGAACAGGGCGCGGTGCAGTGCGGGTTTTGCACGCCCGGCATGATTATGACCTCCAAAGCCTTGCTGGAAGAGAACCCTGCTCCCACCGAAGACGACATAAAAGCCGCGCTGAAAGATACGTTGTGCCGCTGCACGGGATACGCTAGCATCATCAATGCGGTACAGTCGGCAGCGGTGGAAATTCGTGGCGAAACGCCCCCGCTGTGGACGGGACCCGCCACCAAACCGCCGGAGTATGCCATTGGCAAGCCAATCGTTGTGCCCGGTACGGTGGAGAAAGTCACCGGCGCAGCAAAATTCGCCGATGATTACACCTTCCCTGGTATGTTGTATGCCCGCGCTCTCCGCGCCGAGTATCCGCACGCCAAAATTTTGAGCATCGACACCAGCGCCGCCAAAGCATTGCCCGGCGTGCATGCCGTGTTGACCCACGAAGATATTCCCGGCGAAAAATATCATGGGCTGATCAATTATGATTGGCCCGCGCTGGCGATTGACAAAGTGCGTTATATGGGCGATCCGGTGGCAATTGTCGCCGCGGACACGGAAGACATTGCCACAGCCGCACTCAAGCTCATCAAAGTGGAATATAAGCCATTGCCTGCCGTCACCGACCCGGAAGCCGCCCACCACCCCGCTGCGCCGGTCATCCATGATAATTGGAAAACCGACAATCTCATCAAACACATCAAAGTGCGGCACGGCGATATTGAAAAAGGGTTCGCCGAGGCGGATGTGGTGGTGGAGGGTGAATATCGCACGCCGACCATTGACCATGCATTTATGGAGCCGGAATGCGCCATCGGCGTGCCGGCGGGCGTGCAGGGGCACGAAAAACTGACCATTTATGTCGGCTCGCAGATACCATATCAGGACAGACACCAAGTTGCGCGCGTGCTCGGTGTGCCGGAAGATGCGGTGCGGGTAAAAGGCACGCTCATCGGCGGCGGCTTTGGCGGAAAAGAAGACATCGCCGGGCAGATCCATGTGGCGTTGCTGGCGAATGCCACCGCTAGACCGGTGAAAATGCTCTATACCCGTCACGAATCGCTGCTGGCGCATCCCAAACGGCACGCGACCATCATCCGCATCAAAACCGGGGCGAAAAAAGATGGCACGCTGGTGGCGGTTCACGCCGAATTGTTTGGCGATGGCGGGGCGTATGAAAGCCTCAGTCAAAAAGTGATGGGACGCGCCACCACCCACGCCACCGGACCCTATGATGTGCCGCACGCCAAAGTGGATTGTTATGCCATGTACACCAACAACCCGCCGTCAGGCGCGTTTCGCGGGTTTGGCGTGACGCAATCGGCGTTTGCCGTTGAGCAAAATATGGATAAACTGGCAGAGGCGTTGGGAATGGATCCCATCGAACTGCGACGCAAAAATGCCCAGCGCGTCGGGGTGGAAACAGCGACCGGGCAACTACTGCGCGAAAGTGTCGGCTTGCACCAAACGATTGACGCGGTGGAACGGGGCATCAAAGCGCACATGAACGGCAATGGCTTCCGTTGGGGATGGCGCGAGGGGAACAAAGCCTATGGTTGGGGCATCGCCTGCGCGTACAAAAATACCGGACTCGGTGGCGGTGCACCCGACAAAGCCACGGCTGAAGTGGAAGTGTTTGAAAACAACACCGCCGAAGTGCGCATTTCATCGGCGGATATGGGGCAGGGCTTGACCGGCGTGCTGGCGCAAATGGTTTCAGAAGAGTTGAAACTGCCGCTGGCACAGGTGAGCGTCCTGCTCTCCGACACCGATTTGACCCCCGACGGCGGTCCCACCACTGCTTCGCGGCAAACGTATGTGTCGGGCAATGCGGCGCGGATGGCTGCCGGTTCGATGCGCGAGGCACTGGCGCGGGTTGCTTCGGAAGAGTTGGATGCGAACCCGGACGACATTCGATTTGAAGAAGGGTTGCTGCGCTACAACGGCTCTGAAATTCCCATCGGCACGGTTGCCGGTTGGATGAAAAAACAGGGATTGGAACCCAAAGCGCAGTATGAGTATTGGGCACCGAAAACCCAGCCCCTCGGCACGGGCGGCGATATGCATTTCGCTTTTTCGTATGCCACGCAGGCCGCGCTGGTAGAAGTAGATTTGGAAACGGGGAAAGTGCGGGTGCTTGATGTGTATGCCGCCAATGATGTGGGGCGCGCCATCAACCCGAAGGCGCTCGAAGGGCAGGTGGAAGGCGGGGTGATGATGTCGCTGGGCAATACGCTCACCGAGGCGTACATTTTGGAAGACGGTGTGCCGTGGTCGGTGCAATTTGCACGCTACAAAATTCCCGGCATCAAGGTTATGCCAAAAATCCACTCGACCATTGTGGAAGATCCGGTCAGCACAGGACCATACGGCGCAAAAGGCGTCGGCGAAATTTCGTCCATCAATACCATGCCCGCCGTGTGCAACGCCATTTACCACGCCACCGGCGTGCGGGTATACAAAGTTCCCGTTGACCAGGATGCGCTGGCACGGGCGATAAAAACCAGGCAAAAAGACCTGTTCCAATCGTGGGAAGATGTGAGGTGAGGCGTGAGATTGGTTATTGGCGATTGGAGATTCGCTGATACGTGAAAACGCGAAACGTGACTTCACGCATCACGTATCACGCACCACGTATCACGCAAACACAACTATGGCACTAAAACTACTTTTGGTATATAACGTGCGCGAGCATCGCGCCGAAGACTATTATCGTTTTGTGATGGGAGAATTTTTACCGCGCGCCCAAGCGTTAGGGTTGGTGATGACCGAAGGCTGGCAAACGGCTTATGGAAAATACCCCGCTCGCTTGATCGGGTTTGCTGCGCAAGACGACGATATCCTACGTCGTGCAGTGCTCAGCAGTGAATGGGACTCCATCGAGACGAAACTGGGTGAGTTTGTCAGCAACTACGAGCGACGTGTGGTTGCCGCCAAACCCAATTTTCAGTTCTTCATCCCCGCGTGAGGGGAGTACTTGATACCGGGAATTCTGTGGGAATTTGTAGGGGTAGGGTTTATCCCCGCCCCAATTGGACGACCACAAGTGAATGATACAGACACATCGACACCTTGTGAATACCCACGTATTGTGTTGCATTTGTAGTGTAGGGACAGAGCATTGCTCTGTCCCTACGGAATGTAACCGATAGGAGCTGGCACGATGTCGGTGTATTTTACCGGAGTCGATGGTTGCAAACAGTTCAACAAGGGTTACCCCTACGGTTTTTTTTGCAATAACCCATCACCGAGCCGCGCGCACGATTACTTCCCGCGTTCCGTCCACCCCGAATCCAGCAAAAACTGCGACACCGCTTCCCCCGCCAGCGCGTGTCCATTCTCCGTCCAGTGACCATCGTGCACAAAATAGAGTGGCGTCTCTGGCGAGTCTTGCGCCATTTGCCGGAATATCGGCAGCAGGTCAAGATAAGGAATCTGATGGCGTGTGAGGATCGTTGTGAGTTGTTGGTTGGGCAGGGTAAGATCCCAGGTCTTTGTTTGCAGAGCTGGATTGGCGGCGAGGGTCTTTTCCCACTGAGCAGGGTACACTTGTTCTTTGGCGGGGATGATGACCACAGCAAAGCGGCTCCCGTTGGCTTCTACCTGCGCCTGCAAATCAACAATGATGGCTTCCATCAATTGCCACGCCGATTGCCACTCGTTGGTGAGCGGGGTTTGGTACACGTAAAACGGTACGGGCACGGCGGGGTGTGCTGCTCGAATGCGGGCTTCGCCGCCGAGAATTCCACTGGGACCCAGCACATTCAAAAGTGGGGGAATATCCGCCAGATAGGGCGTGAGCCAGCGATAGAGATCGCTGTGTAGAAAAAGCCAGTCAGCAGCGGGGAGCAGTGGCGCGGGGGGCAGCGGGTTTGGCTTTTTGGCAGCGGAAGCGTAGGCGTGGTCTGGGTCAAAGGGCGCGGGGTAAACGAGCTTTCCATTTTCATCCAGATGATAAAAACTTTTTTGAATGCTGCCCCCATTGCGCGCAATTTCCAGCGGGGCGTAGCTGTTTACCGTATCGTTGCGGACGAAGAAAAAGAGCAGCGTCAGGTCGGGGCGGTATTTGATTCCCTCCAGCCGGAAAAAGGTGGCTTCCTGGTCGGTGCCGTAACTTCCCACGCCGGTGTTGATGGTTTGAGTGGGGATGCCGTTTTCAGTTAAATGTTGCTCCATTTGCTTGAAGAAAGTTTTTTCCAGTGGAACCTGCAATGCTTCTCCAAACGAATCTGCCAGAATCAACACCTTTAATTTTTCCGCTGGAAGATTGTAGCTGGTCAGCGATTCATCGTCGCGCAGACCCAGCGCATTAATTTCTACATCGGTCTGGTATTCATTGAAACTGCTGTAAAATGTGCCGCCACTATTGGGCAGGTGTTTCCACCCCAGCAGGGAATCGGATTGCCAGATGTTTGGATTTGGCACCGGCGGGGGCGCCATCCCCAGCGCCCGGATGACAATTTCTAGCACCAGAATGGGGAGCAATACTCCCGTCATTGCCAGCAAGATTTTCCCCAAAAATGAAAGCAATCGTTTCATTTAATTCCTCAGCATAAAAAGTTGTCGCAGTATAGGTTAAGTACCACAAAAGCTCAAATTTAACGGGTCACGGTTGTTGCACAGGTGGGAACAGCCCGGTTTACCGGGTGAGCACATTTCAACAAACTGGGGGGATGTGCTACAATACACCCAAATCTCATGCATCGAGGGAACCTATGGAATACGCCCAACTGGAAAGTAGAATATCGTTCTTAGACAGTGAATATCGCCGTGAAAAGGCCGAACTTGCTCAGGTCCGCCACAAGCTTGAACTCACCGAGGCGGAGAAGGCAGAAATGACCCGGCGTGTTGAAGAACTGGAAACAGAACTGTTGAACGTAAAAACAGAACTCTCCAAAATTGGCGCATTAGAAGGGATGATCGACCGCTTTAAGGATGAAATGACGGCCGCTTTGGAAGACCAGCGATTGCAGCAAAAGCGCATTTTAAAGGACGCCGCGCGGGCGCGCACTATCGAACTGGAATCATACATCAAATCTATTGCCGAAGTGCGCCACGAATTGGAACGCACCCGCAGCCTTGATGAGTTGATTACCCTGGCCCGCACCGAAACCGACCGGCAAGGTGCGACGCTGGTGTCGTTTCAGCAGCGGCTTGACAATATGGCCAAACAAAATGACGAACAACTACGCTCCCTCAGCTATCTGGAAGAACAACGTCGCACCGACGCCAAACACATTTCCGAACTCACTGCCGAAACATCAGACTTGTTCAAACGAACAAAATTGCATTTATCGAAGATTGAATTATTAGAGCAACAAATTCCGCAGTTTGGCCAGTTCCAAACTGAATTGGCAAAAGTGAAAGAAAATGTCCGGGGAGAATTGGAGCGTACCCAGTACCAGCACGCACAGGTGGAGCGCACGCTCAAAACATGGGACGCACGCGCCGAAGCTTTGCAACGGCGGCTGGACGAGTACGAAGCCAGGATGGATCGTTATGCCGAGCAATACCAACGCAACTTAAAGGCGCTTGAATCACTACAGGGGTTTCAAGAACAACTTAAACGCGACCAGCACGAATTTATGGAACTGCACCGGTTGAACGCCAACCGCCAAAAAAATCAACTTGAAGAATGGCAATCAGCGCGTGAACAAAACACCCACCAGCAAATGCTAGAAACTGAACGCAAGTTGGCGGAAATGCTCCGGCAGATTCAAGGCATGCAAAATGACCTTGACCATGCAACACAAGAATTGCCCTTGCTCAAACAGCAGCTCACACTATTGCTTAAAATTATCGAGGAAGATGTAATGAACCGGGCCATCACCGCCCGTGATTGGCAGGTGCGATTTGAACAATTGGCAACAAGCGACGAATGACAAAGGATGAATGATCCATGCGCGTCATTGGTACAGCAGGACATGTTGACCACGGAAAATCAACACTGGTAGAGGCGATGTCCGGCATTGACCCCGATCGCTTGCGCGAAGAAAAAGAACGGGGAATGACAATTGACCTGGGGTTTGCCTGGGTCACACTCCCCTCCGGTGAAGCGGTAGGGATTGTAGACGTGCCCGGTCACGCCGATTTCATCAAAAATATGCTCGCTGGAGTGGGCAGCGTAGACGCCGCCCTGCTGGTGGTGGCGGCTGACGAAGGCGTAATGCCCCAAACCCGTGAGCATCTGGACATTTTGGACTTGCTGGAGGTTTCGATCGGCGTGGTTGCCATTACCAAAGCTGACCTTGCCGAAGACGAAGACTGGTTGGAACTGGTGCAGGCCGATGTGGCCGAAACCATTGCCGGCACAGCGCTGGAAAACGCCCCGATTATCCCTGTTGCTGCTACCACCGGGCAGGGCATCGCCGAACTGATGAACACGCTGAGCGATGTGTTGCAAAAAGCGCCCCCCCGACCGGACAAAGGTCGCCCCCGTCTATTTGTAGACCGAATTTTTACTATTAGCGGTTTTGGCACCGTTGTCACCGGCACGCTCATCGATGGGCATTTTGCGGTGGGACAGGAAGTAGAAATCTTGCCCCGCGGCATAAAAACACGCATCCGAGGGTTGCAATCGCACAAAAAAGCGGTGGATGAGGTGGGGCCGGGCACGCGCGTGGCCATCAATCTGGCAAATGTTAGTACCACCGACCTGCAGCGGGGTGATGTGGTGACCATGCCCGGTTGGCTGGAAGCCTCACAATTAATTGATACCCGGTTGCGTTGCCTGCCCGAATCGTCCCGCCCGCTGAAACACAATCAGCAGGTTGATGTGTTCACCGGAGCCGCCGAAGTATCTGCCCACCTGCGCTTGCTGGGGGCCAAAGAGCTTCGGGCAGGCGAAGAAGGATGGGTACAACTGCGGCTAGACCGTCGTATTCCGGTGCTAAAAGGCGACCATTTCATCATCCGCCAGCCATCGCCCAGCCTGACAATTGGCGGCGGCGTGGTCATTGACCCCCTTCCCCGGCGGCGTCATCGGCGGTTTCGGCCAGACGTTCTCAGCCATTTAGAGATGCTGGCGCACGGGACGCCGGAGGATTTGCTGCTAGAAGTCCTGGACCGTTTGGGGCCACAACAAATTCGAGTGTTGGTCACTCAAATATCTTTGTCGGGGCGTGCATTTGAATCTGCCCTGAATAATTTGTTGGCCTCCGAAACTGTGTTCCCTGTGCCGCGCCCAGAAGCACCCCCCGTCATCCCCAACCCTGCCGCGTCGAAAGTGGTCATCACGTCAATCATCGGCTGGCGCAATCTGGCCGAACGATTCCGCCGTCACCTGTCGGCGTACCATCAAACCAATCCGCTGCGGCAGGGCATGCCCCGTGGCGAATTGAAGAGTCGTTTAAGGCTAGAGACGGGCTTGTTCAATAAAATAATTGATTTTGCGCGACAGGAAGGACTGTTGCAGGTTAGCGAAACAAGTGTGTGGCTGGCGGAGCACAGTCCTCAATTTACCCCTCATCAACAGCAGGTGATGGACGCCCTGTTGCGCAAATTTGTTGCCAATCCGATGGCAACCCCATCGTACAAAGAAAGCCTCAAGGCGTTGGGCAGCAACGAAGACCTGCTGAACGCCATGTTGGAAGGGGGCAAACTCCTGCGACTTTCGGCGGATGTGTTGCTGTTGCCCCAAACCTTCGCTGAATTTGTGACCTGGCTGCGCGATTTTGTGGCGAAAAATGGCAACGTCACCGTGGCCCAGGTACGCGACACCTTCAATACCAGTCGAAAATACGCGCTGGCACTGCTGGAATACTGCGATTCACAGGGCATCACCCGCCGCGAAGGCGATGCGCGGGTGCTGCGGTAGAATATCCACCCCCACCCGTCGCCTGCGCGATTCCCTCCCCCTGCCAGGGGGAGGGTTGGGGAGGGGGCATTTTTATGGAGGCAAAAGTGAAACTCGCAATTTTATCTGACAGCCACGATAACATCTGGAATTTGGAAAAAGCGCTGCGAAAACTGGGTGGGGCGGAAATCCTGATTTTTCTGGGGGATTTTTGCGCGCCGTTCAGCCTCAAACAGATTGCTGATGCGTTTGCGGGCGAAATTTACTGCGTGCCGGGCAACAATGACGGTGATATGTTTCTGCTGCTGAAAATTGCCGGCGCGGCGGGGAATGTGACATTTCACAACCCGATTGGTGTTGTAGAGGCGGGCGGGCGCAAGATAGCTTTTGCCCACTACCCGGAAATCGCCGAGGGGTTAGCTGCCACCGGCAAATACGATGCCGTGTTCAGCGGACACACCCACGTTTTTATGGAGCAGCACGTTGGCAAAACGTTGTGGGTTAACCCCGGTGAAATTATGGGGCGTTTCGGCAAGCCGGGTTTTGTGCTGTACGATACTGCATCGGGGACAATTGAGCGGGTGCTGATTAATGCGTGAAACATAGTATAATTTCACGCATCACCACGCCAACCGCTCACTGATTTCCGCCACGATTTCTGTAAAATCATCTTCTGATTGCACAAAATTGAGCCGGTCGGCATTGATGATCAGCACCGGGCACAGCGAGAATCCATCAATCCACGCATTGTACAATCCGTTCAGTCGATCCAGGTAGTTGGGGTCAATATCCTGCTCAAATTCGCGCCCGCGTTTGGCAATGCGCCGCAACAACGTCGGCACGCCGGCCTTCAGATACACCATCAGGTCGGGGGGCGGCAAAAGTTCCACCATCACCTCATACAACTCCCGGTAGCTGCGATAATCGCGGGTGTGCATATTTCCCTGCTGATAGAGGTTGGTGGCGAAAATTTCCGCATCTTCATACACGGTGCGGTCTTGTACCACGTGGTTCGGATGCGAGAGCAGATCTTTATGGTGGCGCAAGCGGCGGGAAAGAAAGAAAATTTGAGAGTGGAAACTCCATGTTTTCATATCTCGATAAAAATCCGCCAAATATGGATTGTCATCCACTGCTTCAAAGAAGGGGGTCCAGCCGAAGTGCGCTGCCAGTTTCTCGGTGAGCGTGCTTTTGCCCACCCCCACATTCCCGGCAATGGCGATGAATTTTTTGTTCATTCCTCTACCCCTGTCATATCGGTGTGCCATTGTCTGCCCATGTTGACATTCATTTTGTCCAGATAAGCGGCTTCCAGGTCAACGCCGGTGTAATTTGCCAGCTTCAGCAGGTATGCCAGCGTGTCTGCCATTTCCTGCTTCAGCGCATCGCGGTGGGTGTTCAGCGCCAACCGCAGCGCTTGCTGCTCGGCACTCCCCTGTGACTGATGTTTCAATTGCGTGTGTCGCACCCGCGCCAGTTCCGCGCTCAATTCACCCATTTCATCCAACAGCAACATATAATTCAAATACATATCGGTTGAAAAGTGTTTCGCCCGGTCAAGTGCCTGATGGAATTGCTGAAAATCGAGCAGGCGGCGATTGGTTTCCGCTTCAAAAATGGCGGTCAGTGGCGGACGGGATACCTCCTTTGCCAGCAGCGACGGCTGCGACGCGCCACTTTCCAGCGCACTTTTTATTTGCCCGATGACCATCTGCCGCGCCTCGATGTCGTTCACAATATTCAAGTTGTCGGTGGCGATGGTGATGAGGGGAGCCTGCGTGTAGTCGGCGAAGAGGGTGTCGTAAGCCTGGCTCAACGCAGCGATGTATTCCCGCTCCATGTTGCGCTCGTAGGGGCGGTCGCGCACGGCGATGCGATCCATCAGCGTGTCTACACTGGCTTTCAGGTACACCACCAGCGTGGGGTCGGGAATACGCTCCGCCAGCGCCGTGTACACGTTTTCGTATACTGCCAATTCGTCGTTAACCAGATTCAGGTGGGCAAAAAGCCAGTCTTTGGCAAATAGATAATCACTCACCAGCGGCGACCGTTTGATGGTCCGTGGGATGACCTGATGCTGATGGCGGTATCGGCTCAACAGAAAGAAAATCTGCGTTTGGAAGGCGTAGCGACTACGGTCGGCGTAGAAATCACTGAGGAAAGGATTTTCTTCAAACACTTCCAGTAATAATTTTGCGGAGAGTGCCTCTTGCAGGTAACGTGCCAGCGTGGTTTTCCCCACGCCGATGACGCCCTCGATGGCGATGTAAGGATACGGCATAGTAGCTCCTTCAACCACAAAATAAGGGAATGGTGGAATGAGTTTCCACAAGATGTGGGTAGAATACACCATTTTGGCAGAATTGGCGAATGGGAAACGACCGGTGGCTACGGGGCAACCTTGAACTGTCCCAATTGCACAAAGCTGGCGCCGGCAGCGGTTGACAGACGGTCGCCGGTGGCGGGGAGGTACAATCCGGCAATGAGGGTGTATGTGCCGGGTGAGAGGTTGCGCACCCATAGCGCGTGCCGATCGGTGATCTGCTCGCCGGGTTGCCAGGTTGATGTGGGGCGTGTCCAGTGGACGGGTTGCCCATCTGTTTGGCCAACAATATTCCCCCCCGCATCGAGCAGGTGAATAAAAACCTGATAATCGGCAGCGGGGACGCGGTCGGCTCGCCACGAAAGGGTGACGGCAAAGGGACGATTGGGGACGAGCGCATGCGACAGGTGGACGCGCTCCAGGGTAATGGCCGCGCCGAATTGAATTTCCACCAGGCGCGAATCACCATCAGGGCGCGCCAGCAATACCAATTGCTGCTTGCCAAACGTTTCATTGCGGGCCACCCCGTAGGTTTGCAGCAGATAACGTTCCACATCATTTTGAAAAGGGGGCAGCCACCACACCGCTGTTGCCGTTGCGGTCAGCTTGTCCACCGTCGCCGGTTCCAATGCCCCCAGGCCCAACACCGGGGCGTGTCCGGCGTACAATTCCGCAATGGCCGTAGCCTGCTCTGGCTGCTGGTACACAAGCGGAATATCCGGTCCCTGATTCACGATTGCCATTGCTTGTTGCAGGTCGGGAGGCTGGGTTTTGTGAGCCGTTAGCAGCAGCAAAAGGGTGGTCAGTACGGCAACTGTTGCCGCAAGGGTGAGCAGCGCACGGGAGACAACGGTCTTTTTCTCGGCGCGCGGCAAAGCAAAATACAACAGTGCGGTTGCGGCGCCAAAATTCGCGGCGAGTGCAGCCAGCAGTCCCCAAAGAATTTTGCCGTTTGTCACCCACGCCACATCCAGATTTGGCAAGGTGATGAATTGCCATGTTTGCAGCAACGGCGAGTAAAGCGGGGTGAAAAATGTTTCGGGAGCGAAGAGAGGCAGTCCCGTTTCCAAGAGCCGATTTTGCCAGTGATCAAAATCAACGGCCACGCCTGGAATTTGCGCCGCAACGCTGATCCCCCACAGCAAAAAAAACGCTTTCCGCCACCGTAGAACGGGTTGGGGGATTGGTTTTTCAGTAGTTGGGAAAAGGTTTTCCAGGGCAGGGGCCATCAGAATGACCCAGAACGGGAGTGTGGCGACCATGAACCGAGCGCCCCAGGCGAAGCCGCCGTGCCACATAAACCATTTTCCATACAGCAGCAGATGGATCAGAATGACCGCTGCCGCGCCCAAGAATTCGGTGCGGTGACGCTGCCAAAAGGAACGGGCGCCCCAAAAACTCACCAACAAGATGGGGTTGTACAGCAGCAGCCCGCGTCCCGGACTGACTAACTGTCCCAGAATACCCTGCCACCACACGGCGGAAAATGTTTCCTGGGGCAAGTACCCTGTGCTCAACGGATTGCCGTAGCGGGCAAGGTTGAAAATCAGCAAGAATAGCCCGACCACGGCAATGGGAGCAGCGAATATGAGTGCGGGAAGAAGGATGGGTGACGAATGGCGAATGAAGAAGCGTCGATTGGAGATGGGGGGCTGTTGAACTGCTGGCTGCTGAGCGCTAATGATTAAAAACGCCACCCCAAACACTGGCAAGAAGACCCCCTCGGCGTAGCGGGTTGCCACGGCCCACGCCAACGCCAACCCCGCCAGCGCCGCAAAACGATACCGCCCCGTGAGCTTGAATTTCAACAGGGCCAGTGTGGTTGCCAACAACAGCGTTCCGGCCAATGTATCGCTGAAGAAGGTTTTGGCGTAAGGCCAGGCCATCGTTCCCGTGCCGTACACCAGCGCCGCCAGCAGGCCGACCTTCTGGCTGTACCCCATCAGGCGCAGGAATTTAAATATTAGCACCGCCGTCAGTGCGGTGAGCAAGCTGCCGAATAAAAGCGTTACCGTTGTTGGTCCAAAACCGGGGAGCGTCACCCCCAACCAGGTGAGGGGAAGCGCCAGCAGCGGCTGTCCCAGCCCTTTGCGAGAGTACAGGTTGCCGTCTAGCCCAAAGGTTCCCTGTTGCAAGCCCATCCACCGGATTTGCTCAATGTCCCACGCGCCGCGCCGTGCCAGACTCTCTGCCGTGGAAAACATCGCCAGGCCGTCGCTGGAGTGAAAATCGGGCGCATAGGTGAGCAAATATAATGAAAAGAGGAACAGGAATAGAAGACGTTTCATTGATGAATAGCTGAAAGCCCCTCACTTTAGAATGTACAAATACAACCTACCACCGTCGATGTCGGCCTGGTGGGCAGGGGGTCTGTTACCGAGCCACTGTTGGGTGACGGTTTCGGCGGGGGTCGTGTGTTCGGGGTCCGCGTCGAAAATCCACAAGGCCTGGTGCTGGCTGGCGATGGCATCCAAAAGGTGGGTGGTTTTTGCTTTTACGGTGGTTGTCGCGTCGGCGTAATCATCGAGCATAAAAAAGTCGTGGCTCTGACGCAGGTACGGATAAAACCAGTCGTAGGCGGTTTGATTGTTCAGCAAGATGGCTTCGGTGACGGGTTGCTCGCGTAGCCAGGAGATGGTAGCACGATACGGGCTGGCTTCCAGGCGAGTGGTAAAATAGGCGGTGCGCAACCGGGTGAGTGCTGGGAAGAGGGAGAGCAGCAGCAATAGTGTCCCCACTATCAGCGCAATCCGTCGCCCGCGAACCAGTTGTGGTGTTTCCAGTTGAGGCCAAATGATAAGCCCAAACTCAATGGCCAGCACAATTTCCAGCCCTGTGCGAAGTAAAACCGTAGCCATTAATAGCCAATGTTCCTGAGGGAACATCACAAAAAAGATATTTCCCTCGATGATATTGGTAACGTTCAACACTACTGCGTACAGTACCCCGCGCCGGTTCGGTAGCAACAGCGAGCTGAATACCAACAGCCACCCCAGCCATTGCGGACTGTAGCCTTTTGAGTACAAAAAGAACAGGCTCACAGTTAATCCGGTAGCGGCCAGTGTTACTTTGGGCTGCTTCCATTCAATGCGGCGAGTGTACAAAAAAACACTCAACGCGCCGAAAGCCGCTGTAATCCACAGCCAGGGCAGCGTGGAGCCGGGACCGTCGGCGGGCGACCAGGCCAGGTTGCGCACGTCCAGGGGAATAATTCCGTAGTCAAAGTTGTGTTCCAGCAACGCCCACACTGTTTCCCAGGGGA
Source organism: uncultured Anaerolineaceae bacterium (assembly GCA_964413895.1). Taxonomy (GTDB): domain Bacteria; phylum Chloroflexota; class Anaerolineae; order 4572-78; family 4572-78; genus JANTHQ01. The sequence goes on along the minus strand of CAYPUV010000057.1, from coordinate 502 downwards.
GCCGCACTTCGGTAATTTGAAGCGGTCCCAAAATTAGCACCGGATTTTGGCGATAAAGAGGATAACCAATCGCAATAACGGTGGCCGCAAAAATAAGAAGATACAGCGCCGCACGCCCCAAATCAAAATCCAGACGCAACGCAGCAATCGTCAACCGCGCGCGCTTTGATTTGGTGGGAACCCATTTCAGTCCAATGGGCAGCAAAATCACGGGGATGAGTTTGGTCATAAACCCCACCCCGGCGAAGACTGCGCTGAGATATGGTTTTCCTTTTAATAACAAGTACAGGCTGAGCAAAAAGAAAAAGAGAGGATAGCTTTCAAACCAGCCGGTCAGCGTGTAAACCGGCACAAACAAGCTGGCGTAAATCCAAACAGGTTTGAGTGCCTGTGCCGGGGAGTAGATTTCTAGCGCCAGCAAATACAGCAAAATGAAGTTTCCGGTTTCAAAAAGCAAAAATATGCCGCCGAGGCTCAGGGTGAACCAGAGGTTGCTGAACTC
>CAYPUV010000056.1:0-18452 GCA_964413895.1 uncultured Anaerolineaceae bacterium | reverse complement strand
TAAATTTTTCAAAATCACCGTTTAAAAACTTCCCCATTCCCCGCACTCACCCTTTTTTAGCCCCCTATCCCTTCAGGGAGAGGGGGGTTGGGGGAGAGGGTGAGTAGTTACGTTCATTTTTTGTAAGGGGAATACAATTTCTCTCCATAACTTATTTCCTCAACCATCGAAATTCCTACCCCCCCGTAATGCCAGAGGGACGATAAATGAGAATCAACAAGATGGCAATAGACAACACAATCTCTGTCATGCCTGATAACCTTATGGGCAACAATTGGTTGAGATTAACGACGTTTTCAATGCTGCGCAGCCCTTCAAAAATAACGGTCACTGCTATTGTGCCCACCACTGTTCCGGTTACGCTGTTGGTGCCGCCAATGATGAACATAGAAATAATCAGGAAGGTTTGGGTGAGATAAAAAGCGACCGGAGAGAAGGAGGTGATGAAATGTGCCCAGAGCGCGCCAGCAACCGCCGTCACCAGGGCGCTCAATACAAATGCCAGCCAGCGGACCCAAACAATGTTGATGCCAATGGAGGCAGCTGCATTTTCATCTTCGCGGGAGGCGCGTAGCTTCAACCCCACCGCCGACTCCTTAAACCAGTAGGCCAGAATAATAAACAAGAACGCCCAAACGACACTTCCCCACAGCGTGGTATACTGCTTAACCCCAAAAATCGTGCGGGCGCCGTTAGTAACTTCCTCCCAATTGATGAAAACGACGTGAATGATCACCAGCAGGGAGAATGTAGCAATGACGGCTGCCGCGCCCGAAAGTCGCATCAGAGGGAAGCCAATAATGGCAGCAAACAAGGTAGCAATTGCAGCCCCCACCAGCACCGAGGGCAAGAAGGACAAATGAACATTCTCTAAAAATGGGTAGAGGTGGCGCAGCGCCAGAGCCTTGGCTTCTGGGGTCATTGAAAACAGAATGGAGGCATACGCACCGATACCCATAAAAGCGATATGGCCAAACGAGAGTACCCCTGAATTGCCACTAAATATTTGCAACCCCAAAACTAAAATAAGGTTAATGAACATCACTGTGACAATGCGTTGCAGCACTACCCCGCCAAACCACTGCGTGACCGCAGCAATGAGCAGCAACGGAAGCAGCAGTAAGGAGAGCAAAAATAGATGTGGACGCCAATCGGCAAGCCAGGTTGTCAATTTCATTACACGTTCTCCCTTGAATAAGCTCCCTGGATTAACCCTTGTGGGCGGAAGAGTAACACTAAAATGACAATGAAAAAAACAAACGCCTGTCGGAAATCGAGTAGGTTTTGGGGTAAAATAAATTGCAGCCCGACCGTTAAAAAGCCAAGCAAGAACCCGCCCACAACGGCCCCTACCAAACTCTCCATCCCGCCGATCACGGTGGCAATAAAGGCCACCAACACCGGGGTTAGCCCGATGGTGGGCACAACCGACCCAATCCGGCCAATCCAGAACAACGATACCACCCCCGCCAGTCCGCCACTGATGGCAAATGCCGTGGCGATGATCCGATTGGCCCGTAATCCCAACAGCCGAGTCATCGTGAAATCATCTGCTGCCGCCCGCAAGGCGACACCCAGCAAGGAGCGTTTCAGGAATAGTGTCAACAGCCCCAACAATGATAAACAAACAACCAGGGTTAAAATATCTGTTTTGGAAATCAGCAAGTTGCCCATCTGAAAATTTTCGTTGAAGGTGGCCGGCAGTCTGACCGCCTTTGGGCGCGGCGAGACAAGCAGAAGGGCGGCATTTTGTAACAGGGCGCTGACCGCAAATGATGTCACCAGCAACGTGTTTGGTGAAGCGTCGCGCACCGGGCGAAAAGCGACCCGTTCCAGGAGTAGGCTGGTAAAAATGGCGATGCCTACAGCGATGATGGCGATAAAAAGCCAGGGTCCTGCCCAACCACCGACCACCAACAGCGTGTATCCGCCCACCATCACCAACTCACCATAGGCAAAGTTAATGAGGCGCATAATGCCATACACAATAGCCAGTCCCAGGGCCATCAGTGCGTACAGGCTACCCAGGCTCAAGGCGTTAATCAAGAATTGAAGCGTATCGCTAAATGATCCCAAGGGTTATCACCTCCATTTTACTCATTTTCGCCAAAGTACGCCCCGACAATGTCCACCTGTTGTCGCAACTCATCGGGTGTACCGGCGAATTCAATGCGGCCCGTGTCTAGCAAATAGGCCCGGTCCGCAATGTCTAAGGCTCGTTCCGCATTTTGTTCCACCAGTAAAATGGTGACGCCCGTTTTGCGCAATCGAGCGATTAACTCAAAAATGCCGTCTACCAAAATGGGAGCCAGTCCAAGCGATGGTTCATCCAACATCAGCAACTTGGGCCGGGACATCAAGGCCCGGGCAATGGCTAACTGCTGCTGCTCCCCACCCGACAACGTTCCGCCGGGTTGCTTGAACCGTTCTCCTAAAATTGGAAAGCGGGTACACATTTCATCAATATCTTGTTGAATTTCGGCTTTGTTGGAACGGATAGCCCCACCCAGACGTAAATTCTCACCAACCGTCAATCCCGCAAAAATACGGCGATTCTCGGGCACAAGGGCGATCCCCCGGCGCACAATCGTTTCGGGAGAGTGTCCTATAATGGGTGTGTTTTCAAAAGCAATGTTTCCTGCTGTTGGCTGCACAACGCCCGCAATTGTGGATAGCAACGTTGATTTTCCCGCACCGTTCACGCCTACCAGCGCTACCAATTCACCGGTCTTGACCTTGATAGAAACGCCGCGTAAGGCGACAATTGATCCATAACTGGCATGCACATTGTCAAGCTGGAGCATGGTTGCCTCCTGTGGCCGATGAACCAAGATACGCCTCCATCACAGCCGGGTCCCGGCGAACTTTCTCTGGTATGCCCACGCTAATTGTTTGGCCGTAGTTCAGTACATGCAGTCGGTTGCACAAACGCATAATCAACCGCATATCATGGTCAACAATTAAAATGCCACAGCCCCATTTGGCCGGTATCTCGCGCAGGGTTTCCAGCAGGTCATCACTCTCCTGTTCATTCAAACCGGCAGCGGGTTCGTCCAGGAGTAGAAAATCGGGTTTGCGGGCCAGCGCCCGGGCAATTTCTACGCGGCGTTCGTCGCCATGTGGCAATGTACCCGCAGGCAGCAGCGCCAGATGTTCAATGCCTAATTCTTGCAGCACTATTTGGGCCTGTTTTTTGGCCGGTCGCCGCAACATCCCCGCGCTGACCGCGCCTACTTCAACATTCTCCAGTACAGTCAGGTCAGAAAAAAGTTTGATGGTTTGGAAGGTGCGCGCCAATCCCATAGCGGCAATTTTGTGTGGCGGTCGACCGGTTATCTCCTGCCCATCTACAAAAACGTGACCTGCTGTTGGTTTCAGCAAACCCGTAATTACATTGATGAACGTGCTTTTGCCTGAGCCGTTGGGGCCAATTAACCCCAGAATTTCCCCCTGGCGCAGAGTCAGGTTCAGGTTGTCAACGGCTCGCAGTCCTATAAAGTCTTTTACTAAGTTCTTAACCGTTAGTGTGTGTGTATTTGGCATAAGTTTTGGCTCTAGTGAGAGGGGAGATTATCAACGAACTGGACTGATAATCTCCCAATCTTCTAGTCTCCGTAGGTGAGAATGTTATCTAGCCCCCATTTTTTATGCACTGTTTAGGGTGCGGGATAAGACTTGGGTGTAATCCATCCTTTGAAGAAAGGTTTGCCACCTTGCAGTTCCACAATGGCTACGTCTTTGACGGGTTGGTGACCGTTTGCGGCAGAGGTCCAGTCGAGCGTGCCGGTTAGCAGGTTAAACTTCGTGTCTTCCATTGCTTTGGCAACGGCTGCGCCGTCGGTTGTGCCGGCTTTCTCAATGGCCTGGGCAATAACCTGAACCGTGTCCCAACCGGTCAGAATGAAGGCTGTACCGGGTGGATGCCCATATTCAGCCTCATACAGTTTGATAAAAGCAGCGGTTGCTTTGTCGGCTCCTTGGCCAACCCAGCCGTGAGTGGCAAAGTAAATATTGTTGCCCAGGTCCTCACCGACCACGGCCCAAAACTCACTGTCGTCGTAAGCATCGCCGCCCATAATGGGAAGTTCGATGCCGGCCGACCGCGTTTGGCGAATGATAGTGCCTAAATCGGGCGAATAGGAGGCGATGAACAATCCATCCGGTGCTGTGTCCAGTCCTTGAATACGTTGGATTTGGGCCGAGAAGTCGGCGTCCCCTTGCAGATAGGTGTCTTCACCCACAATCTTCCCCCCCAGGGTTTTGAAGTGTTTGGTGAAGTACTGCCCCAGGGAGAGGCTGTAATCTATGGATGTGTCGGTTACAACATAAACGGTTCGCCAACCCAATTTATCATAGGCATACTCGGCTGCGCCGGCGCTCATAATGTTGTTCCACATGGCCAGGGTAAATTGTTTGTCGCCTAAAGCGGCTGAACCGTAGAGGGGTGACGACGAACAGGTAGAGATACCGACCAGACCGGCCTCCTGTGCAGCCTGGCTGGCTGGGCCGCCGATGTCAAAGTCGCAGGGAGCAATGATAATATCCGCTCCTTGTTCAATGAGTTGGCGGGCGGCGTTGCCAACGGTAGCCGGGTCGGTATTGCCGTCCAATTCAATCAGTTTCAATGGACGCCCCAAAACGCCGCCCGCTTTGTTGATGGCTTTGATCGCCAACAAGGCTCCTTCGCGGGGGGGCTGGTCGTAAGAAGCCATCCAACCGGTCGCGTTGAAGACGGCCCCAATGATAATCGGTTTTGCTTCTTTGGTTGGTTCTTGGACCGCTTTTTTCTGGACGGTGCTGGTTGCAGTTGGCTTTTGAGCGGGTTGGGCGGTTGGTTGTGGTGTGCTGCTGTTACAACCGACCAAGACCAAGATGATCATACTGAGTAAAAAAACGATGAAATATCTATTTTTAGTCAACATTAGCTCCTCTCCTCAATAGCAATTCTCATTTACTTGTACTTGCAGTTAAAATCGCACTGATCAGGTTTTCAGCCGCCGCCTGTGCCCTTGGGTGCCTGTGCCCTTGGGTGGGGGGTATGAGAAATCTATGCACAGATGGATTTTGTAGCTTTAGCTCTGTAAGGGCGACTTTAAGCCGCTAAAAGAGAATTGCCGTTTCTGCCTAAGCCTATTTTTAATTTTTCTCGTACAAGTCACTTTGCTCAACTGGATACCAGGCTGTATAATGTAAAGAGGCAAGTCAATGGAGTTACAGCCCGATATCCGGGAAGCTCTATGTCTTGTGTTTCCGTAGGGAGATACCATTTTCCGTCAAGTCAACTGGTATCTCCTTTTTTCTTGGTATTGTATATAAACGTTTGTAGACCGGTTACACCTCCTTTCTTGTTTTTATGAGTTATATGTGTTGCAAGGTCTCGTACATTTCCTTTGACAAAAAGCCCTGCTCAACACATATTTGACGGATAGCGGCTGTAAATCGCTCTCGCCAGATGTTGGGGTTTGGATGAATAACTGGAATACCACATTCGGCTGACAGGCATTCAAGATTGAGTTCTGTTTGTTTTCTGAGTGTCTGGCTGTAATATTCACCCGTTTCTGCCAGGGACTCATTCAAAATTTGCTGAATGGAGGGAGGCAGCTTGCGATATTCTCGTTCACTGATAGCCACCACCAGGTTTTGAGTATATCCGTAGTTGATAATAGTCGTATATTTTGCTACCTCGTGCAGCTTAAGCGCAGAAATGTACACCGCTGGTGATAAAAAGACATCAATTAACCCCTGTTGGAAAGCTTCATAGCTTTTTTTCCAGCGAACATGCACGGGGATAGCGCCCAATGCCCGACGCAAAGCATTGGCCGGTTCTGATTCATAGGAGCGGAACTTGCGCCCTACCAAATCATCGGGGGTGAAGATAGGGGTGGTTGAAAAGAGCAATTCAAATGCATCAGACTCCCAACCACTGGTGGGATTTAACAGCCGGATACCACTCTCCAGGAGCTTTTGATAGATTTGTTCCTGAAAAATATCGCTCCGCAGAAAACGTTGGTACTGTTCTCGGTTTTGGAAGAAGTAGGGAAGCAAGACCACGCCGCAAAGACCGGCATAGTGTTCAAAGCTGAGTAAATCATCAAGAATGATATGAATGGAACCTTCTGCCAGGCCCCTGGCTTGCTTGTAGAGTGATTTGAGGCGGGCGTGTTGGTACATCTGAATGGTGACCTCGCCCTCTGTTTTTTTAGCCACCAATTCGGCGAATTTTGCCCCGGCCTGTTCGCCAATCAAAGTGCGGTGGATCACCATCCCCAGGGCACGAGGGGTATGGGGGGCATCGGCAAAAAAATACTCGAGCGGGCGCTCTAAAGCTTGACCGATTTTTTGCAAGGTGGGAATGGTGGGTATGAGCACGCCTCGCTCGATGTCTGATAGATGGCTGACCGAAATGCCAGTGGTATTAGCCAGGTCTGCCTGGCGTAATTTCAGCGATTTTCTGGCTTCACGAATATAGCCGCCTACAGAATAGCTTTTGGTCGAATTTTTGTTAGCCATAAAGTGATTGGATGGCTGTAATATTATGCCAAAGCAGTAATTAATTCAGATTAATACTATTTATAATCAATAAAACTTGTGAAGTTCACGAAGTATATACTATTTTTCCCGTTAGTGCAAATTGATTATTTACATTTTTCCGCATTTTTCAAGAGGTTTGGGGCAAAGGGCGGATTGGTAGAGAGTGCGAAGATGCAGTGGCAAAACGAGCGAGTGGGCCAGGTCTAGGCTTGTCTGAATGGCGTTCCTGATCTCGTGGAGATGCGGCGGGAAAAGGCGTCCACTTCAACTTCGGCATAGAGGTCAGCCGCGTCCGCCAGCCAGCCGAACTGCGGCGGGCGATCGCCGGAGTTCGGCCATTGCCCAGATGGCTACAGCCGGACCGATAGCCAGGAATGCAAAAGCCCACGTCCAGCCGATCCACTGCTCAAGTGTGGGGATGAGGCGAATGGTGATGAGGGTAAGCAAAAAACCAAGACTGGTCTGCACAGTGAGGGCCGTGCCTATGTATTGGGGGTGACTCAATTCGCTGACGCAGGCAGAGAATTGCGCCGAATCGGCCACAACGGCAAAGCCCCAAACCAGCGACAAGACTGCCAGCGTCACGGGATTCCCCCCGAAGAATTGTCCCACCAGCAGAGCACACATCCCACTGACCCCCAGCGAAGCGATGGTAATTGTGGTGCGGCCCAGCCTGTCGGCCAACTGCCCGGCAATAACGCTCCCCAGTCCCCCTACGGCGATGACGGCAAACGCAATGACACTGGCCCAGTTGGAGCTAATGCCCGAAAGCTTGAAACTCGCCAGCAAGAAAATGGGAATCCACGCCCACATTGCGTATAGTTCCCACATGTGGCCTAAGTACCCCAGGTTTGCCAGCACTGTTTCGCGTTCGCGTGAAATTTCGATGATGTATTTCCAGTTGAACGGCGGCGTTTGTGTGCGATAGGGACCTTCTTTCACAAAGGCGATGGCAATGACACCCCCCAGTGCCGCCAACCCTGCTGCCAGATACAGCACATTCTGCCAGTTTTCCACGGCGTCAAAAGCATTGAGCAGGTGCGGGGCCGCCGACCCCACCGTCAGCGCGCCTACCAGCAGGCCAATACCCAGCCCCCGGTCTGCGCGCGTCCAGGTTGCCATTATTTTCATCCCCACCGGATATACGCCCGCCAGAAAAACGCCGGTCAGCAGTCGCAACGGGATTGCCAGCGCCAGCCCATTTGCCAGTGCTGGAATGAGTGCGGTTGCCAGCGCAGCCAGCAGCGCCGAAGCGGCAAACATCCGGCACGATGGAACACGGTCGGCCAGATTGAATACCGCTGAGGCCAGCGCACCCAGCACAAACCCCACCTGCACCGACATTGTGAGCCACGCCCGCCCCGAAGCGGCCAGCCCCCATGTATCGGTCAGCGCGGGCACTACCGCCGATGCCGAAAACCACACTGCCATTCCCAGCAGTTCCGCCAGCGAAAGCAGCAGTAATGTGCGCCATTTTTGGGTTTGATACAATTGATTGGTAATTGGGCGTGATTGTGTTTGAGTCGCCATCATCACCTCGGTAGCAAAAGAAGAGTCTTGAGGAACCTTTTATCATTGACGATGGCGATTTGGAAATCCTTACGGTTCGGGTAACTATCACGCTGTGGACGGGGAAGGGGCCAGGGGACATCATTTTTAGCAGGGGAATAACAATACGATTTTCGCCAAACTCTGGTAACAGAGTACTAGCGCACGCGAACGGGACCCGACCCCTGATCAATCTCCAATTCAATATAATTGTCTGCACCTTCAAAGTTGTTGGTGAGCCAGACGGTGCGGTTGCCGTCTGATGCGCGTGCCTGGTGAAAACGCTGACCGGGGTTGAACGGTCCAGATCCTTTATCCACCGTGATTTTGGCCTGCATTGTTTCGGGGAGCGAGATGTTGACGAGGCCGGACCCGGCATTGATGAAACCGGAGACCTGTCCCCTGGCCGGCAGGGCGAGTGAAATGGGGCCGGACCCGGCATCGATATTGAAGGATTCCACATCGAGCTTTTCAAAATCATAAGTTCCGGGGCCGGACCCGGCATCCAACGTTAAATCCAGCGTCACGCCGGGGTGCAGCCCAATTTCCCAGCCGGGGTTCTGGTTGATAGAACCGCCGGTAGAGATAAAAAACTGCTCAATTCGGCTGTCAATATTGATGGTGGCGTGGTTGCCTTTTGTGTCGGTTTGGAAGTAGAGGGTGCCGTAGTAGTTAATATCGCCTTCGATGAGCGCGTTGGAATCTGACAGGGCATACAGCCTGGCGGGGCTGCCGGGCCAATCGATCACCACGCTGGCGGATTTTACGTTGTCTAACGGGGCGTGAATGGTTTCGTGTTTCAAGTTACCCAGGTCAATGTATTGAACGAGCTCGGGCATATTCTGGGCCACAAAAATAAATCCCAGTACGCCCCCCAGCAGCAGAATCGCGATCACCGAAGTAATAAATGATCCCACCGCCGAGCGTCGGCCCACCAGAATGTCAATCCCCAGTATTACCAGTGCCAGGGGCCAAAATCGCCACAACAGGTCGATGGAGTTGGGGGGCAGGATCCCCATATTTGAGAGCAATAAAATTATCCCCACCGCTATTAAAAACAGCGGCCAGAATAAAGATGGCCTGCGGCGGCGGTGATGAGGGTGATGTGGAGGATTTGCGTTTTCCATAAAGGACCTTCCTTTGGTGCGAATTTGCTATAACTCATTACGACTCACACGCTGAAAAGTTGCAAACTGGTTGGGTTATTTTGTGGCGTTCAGCAGCACAATGCGGCCTTCAATTTTGGGGTGCACCGGGCTGTAAGTTGCCAGGTACCATTTGATAATTTCTGAAGTGCCCACGGTTGCTTGCCGAATATTGCGCCCTGCTCTGGCGGCAAAATACCCGCCACCGCCACGCCCCATGTAACCATCCATAGCTACCTTGAATGTGCGTGAGGCGTCGGTGAAATCAATGGGTTGCCCCTGGTGTGTGGCTTGCACAATGCGCTCGCCTGGAGTGAGAATGCGCGGATGGTCGGTATCAATAATTTGCGGCTGGCGGCGAATATCTACCGTTACAATTAACCCGGCGTGAGAGAGGAATGTGCCCACCGGGTACGGCAGAGCGCTCACACCACGTTCAAGAATAGTTTTGAGCTGGGGCGCGGTAATTTCCATCAGCACGGGGCGATTGTCAAAGGGGTGGTATTCGCCCAAATCGTGATTGGTGAAATCGCCGGGACCGTAAATTCTGTCACCGCGCAGTGTACCCATATGCACAAAAGCCAATGCTGCTTCCGCGCCGAAGTACGCTTGCAAGGCGTCTGTAAAAAAGTTTCCGGCTGTGCTTTCGCCGCTTCCTTTCACCTGGCTACGGGTGTCCAGCGGAGCCAATAGTTGGCCCAGCACACGCTCAGGTGGCAATTTTGCCCGCCAGCGCGTCAGTTCGGTGGCAATGGCGGGGTCATCTGGCAGGGAGGTGTCCATGGGCACCAGTCGATAGTCCTTCAGTTGGGGGCGCTGCCCGGCCGGCAACGCTATCTCTACCCGACCCATTGTCTGGGTACCGGCCATTGATCGCACCAGCGACGTGCCATTCACCCGGCAAACGTTCTCCAGTGGCATGTGTGTGTGTCCCCCAATGATGAGGTCTATTCCCTCAACCGCTTCTGCTACGGCGATGTCGCCCAAGTGCCCCAGGTGCGACAGGTGAATGACCATGTCTGCCTGCTGCCGCAACTGGGGAACCAGACGGCGGGCCGTTTCGATGGCCGGCGTCACCTGCACCGTTGCTCTAAATTCGGGGAGATACAACGCCATCGCATCGATGAGCATGCTGAAAATGGCGATTTTAAATCCCCCCACCGATTTAATGGTGTAGGGTTGCCACGCATTGGCCAGCACGTGCCCGGCAGGGAAGCGCATGTTGGCGCACAGAACCGGAAAGCGCGCCTGTTTCAGGCGCTCGGCGAGCAACGCCACACCCCCATCGGTGTCATGGTTGCCCAGTGCGGCGGCGTCGTATCCCAACCGGTTCATCAGGTCAATGTCCGGCCTCCCCTTGAAGGCGTGCCAAAATCGGCTGCCTTGATAGTAGTCGCCTGCGTCAAGCAGCAACAGGTGGGGATGGGCCGCACGCTGCCGCTGAATGTACGTTGCCCGGCGCGCATAGCCGCCCAGCGCGTTCCCGTCTGGCGCTGGGATTGGCCCCAGATGACCGTGCGTATCGTTGCTGTGCAAAATGATCAATTCCATAATTATGTAGCCTCGAATGAAAGCAACACCACCAGCGACTCTCCCTTAACTTTGTAGGTCGATTGGCTGGGCAGGGCCAGTTCCTCGCCTGCGGGACGGATGTCAAAGGGGGAGGTGTGGGCGGTGTCGATGATAAGTTTCCATATTTTGTTGTCCGGGGCAGGTGGCAGTTGGAAGTGTGTGGTCTGGGGTGCATTGTTAAACATCACCAGGGCGTCATTGTCCGGGCGGTTTTCGCCAATCAATTCGCGCTGACCGTGGATCAGGCACATAAGGGTGTGACTGTCTGCGCCCCAATCGGGTTCGTCGCAAGTGTGGGAAAACCATTGAATATCAAGCATATTGCCGTTTCTGCCGGTGAAAAAATGCGAGCGGTAAAAAATTGGATGCCGTTTGCGAAACGCAATCACTTCACGGGCAAAGCGGTACACATGCGCATATTTTTCTTTTAACGACCAGTCAATCCACGAAATCTCGTTATCTTGCGTGTAGGCATTGTTGTTGCCCTGCTGCGTGCGCCGAAATTCATCGCCCGCCAGCAGCATCGGCACGCCTTGCGAGAGCATCAGGGTGGCGATGAAGTTTTTAATGCGCTGCACACGCCGCCGCTCAATATCGGGGTCATCGGTGGGGCCTTCTACACCCAGATTATCGCTATAATTAGCATTGTCACCATCGAGGTTGTTTTCTCCGTTTGCCAGATTGTGTTTCTGGTTGTAACTGGTCAGGTCGTTTAAGGTGAAACCGTCGTGAGAGGTAATAAAATTGATGCTGTGGCAGGGCGTGCGCCCATCATCCAGATACAGGTCAGAGCTTCCGGCGAGCCGCGTGGCCAGCGCGCCAACCGTGCCGGGGTCGCCTCGCCAAAAGCGGCGCACGTCGTCGCGGTAGCGTCCGTTCCACTCTGCCCAGCGCCGCCCCGGAAACGCGCCCACCTGATAGGCCCCTGCCGCGTCCCAGGCTTCGGCGATGATTTTTGTGTTGCGCAAGATGGGGTCTTCGGCAATGCGTTCCACAATGGGCGGATTTTCCAGCAGGCGGCCTGTTTGGTCGCGCCCCAGCACAGAAGCCAGGTCAAAACGGAAGCCGTCTATATGAGTTTCCATCACCCAGTAGCGTAGCGAATCCAGAATCAGATCACGCACTACCGGGTGATTACAGTTGAAGGTATTGCCTGTGCCGGAGAAGTTTTTGTAGGTGCGTTTGTCATCTTCCAATAAATAATAGATGGGATTATCAATGCCCTTGAACGAGAAGATCGGCCCCTGGTGGTTGCCTTCTGCGGTGTGATTGTAAACTATGTCTAAAATTACCTCAATGCCGGCTTTGTGCAGCTCGCGCACCATTGTTTTGAAGTCAAACAACTCTTGTCCCACAATGGATTGGTGACGATAGCTTGGCTCAACCGAAAAAAAATTGACAGGATTGTAGCCCCAATAATTGGTTAGCGGTTGGCCCGTGAGCGGGTTAGTGCGTCCAAATAGTCCGCGGTCGGCAGCCTGCACGGGCAGTAATTCCACAGCGGTAATGCCCAGGTCTTGAAAATGAGGAATCATGTCAATGATGCCTAAATACGTGCCGGGTGCAGTTGTTTTGGCAGCAGGATGGGCACTCAATCCTTTCACATGGGCTTCGTAAATAATGGTGTGTCGCAACGGGCGGTTCAGGGGACTGTCGCCCTGCCAATTGAACACGTCTGATACCACCACGCATTTGGGCAGGCAGGCAAAGTTGCCGTTTTCACAATGCGCCGGCCTTTGTTGCGCTGCCGGTATGGGGTGTGGGTAGATTGCCGGCGTATGGTCTGAATTAAATGGGTGACTCAACGCGCGCGCGTAAGGGTCAATGAGTCCCTTGCTGGGGTCAAAGCAGGTGCCTAATTCTGGCCGGTTGGGACCATCCATGCGGTAAAGGTAGAGTTGTCCCTCGCCCACGCCGAACAGGTCAATGTGCCAGATGTCGCCGGTGCGGTTTGTTTTAGGGTCCAACTCAAATTCATGCGTCGGGTCATTGTCATTGGGATTGGCAAACAACATTAGCCACACGCGAGTGGCGTGACGACTGAAGATTGAAAACCGGACGTGCCGGTCGTGGATAGTGGCTCCCAATGGCAGTGGGAGGCCAGGTTGGGGAACAATTCTGAACATACGGCTATTTGTTTTCCTGTAAAACTTTATCGCGGTAGTAGCCCGAGGCGTCCCAGTCGATGACGTGGGTGAACTCCGCCTGAGCTTCAGCCTCGCGGTGCTGGGCACGCAACACGCGTCCCAGATGATAATGGCTGGCAATGTCGGTCTGGTCAAGGGCAATCGCTTTCCGCAGCGCGTCTTCGGCCCCGGCGTAATCGCCTGTTTGGAACCTGGCCCACCCCAGCAGGTCAAAGGCGCGCGCCGAATCCGGGGCCATTTTTACCAGACGTTCTGCCGCTGGCAGACCACTTTCCACCACATGATAGCTGCGGCTCACGTAAAAATCGGTGAGCAGTTGTTGGTATGCCACGGAATCGGGGTCGGCTTGCACCACCGAGCGATACCACGCTTCGGCAGAAGTGAGGTCTCCCTGTTGGGCCAGCGTCACGGCAGTTTCTATGGCGACGGCCAAATTGCCGGGGTCTAAATCCATCGCTTTGAGAAAACTATCAAGAGCAACGTCATATAAATTATGCTTGCGCAAATAGATACCTTCAAAATACAATGTTAGTGCCAGCGACGGGTCAAGCTGTTTGGCCCGGTTGAACGAATCCATCGCCGGTAGACCGAGTGTGGCCTGTGTATACCCCAAAAATGCCCAGGTTTTAGCGTCGGTGTCGTCCAATTCCACGGCCACGGACAGCGCATGGTGCGCCAACTGCCATTCATCCAACTGAATTAGCGCAATGCCTGTGGTGGCAGCAACTTCGGCGGGGGGCGATTGGGCCGAGAATGGCTTGAGCGCCGCCAGAAGATAATCTCGCCGGGCAGAGGGGCTGGAGATCTGACGTAACGTTTCTTCTCCGGCAGCTAAATTGGTGGGCAGCGTGAGCGTGGCCCAATACCATTGTGCGGTGGGCGTCGCCGCGCGGCTCAGTGCGGTGGCAAATGATAGTCGGGCTGCCGGGTAGTCCCTTGCTTGCAAGTAGGCGCGCCCCAGCCCAGTGTACCCGTCGGGTCGGGTGCTGTCCAATCGAATCGCTCTGCGCCAGAACGCTCGTGACGTTATGTGTTGGCCTTGTTGTAGCCGCGCTTCGGCTGCACCCACTGTAGCCGCGTAATTTTCGGGGTCAAGGGTCAGCGCCGCGTCAAAGGCGTCAGCGGCCAATTCCCAGCGGTGCTGTGCCAGATAGACCTGCCCCATTGCCGCGCGGGGAGTGGGAACTTGCGGGTTCAACGTTGCAGCTTGTTGCAAAACGTCAAGTGCTGCGGAATACTCGCGTGCGGCAACAAGGGTGCTGGCCTTGGACACCTGTGCGGCAACGTCAACAGAGGTGGGCGTTGCCGCTGTGCCGGTTGGTGCGACGCAGCCACCGGTCAGCAGCAGCCCAAGCAGGGTAAGTTTTTTTATCAGGCGAAGTACAGCACCGGTGGTCATGCAGTGAATTATAGCATAACTTTACAAATGTCAATTTTTGGGGTGCTTTTGTTTGCAATGGTATAATAGTGGCGTGTGGCTAAAATACAAAAAAGAGAGGAAAGCCTATGGATTTTATCTTTACCGAAGAGCATTTGATGTTACAAAAAACCGTGCGCGCGTTTGCAAAAAATGAGGTGTTGCCAGTAATTAAAGAAGTTGAACCCCGGCACGAATTTCCGCGTGTGCTACTCCCTAAAATGGCCGAGATGGGATTGCTGGGGGTGTGTATCCCGGTGCGTTACGGTGGCGCCGGCTTCGATTACGTTTCGCTGGGTATCGCGTCTGAGGCGTTGGAGTGGGCCGATTCATCTGTGCGTGAAACGCTTGCCGTGCACGTGGGTCTCAACTCGCTGGCGCTATTGCAGTGGGGCACAGAGGAACAAAAACAAAAGTATCTGATCCCCCAATCACGCGGCGAAAAGATCGGCTGTTTCGGCCTTACAGAACCAGGGGCGGGGTCCGACGTGGCTGCATTGCGCACGCGAGCCAGGAAAGAAGGCAGCAACTATCTGCTCAGCGGTGAAAAAATGTGGATCACCCTTGCCGATGTTGCCGATCATCTATTGGTGTTCGCCAAAACTGATCTCGAAAAAGGGCATCGAGGGATTTCCGCCTTCATTGTTGAACGCGATTTTCCCGGCTTGCAAACCGGGACCATCGAAGGGAAAATGGGCGTATGGGCTAGCAACACCGGCTGGATCAACATGGACAATTGCGAAGTGCCTGCCGAAAATATGTTGGGAGAGGAGGGCGAAGGGTTTAAGGTGGCTATGTCTTGCCTGGACAACGCCCGGTTTACCGTGGCTGCCGGTGCAGTGGGCATCATTCGCGCCTGTCTGGAAGCTTCTGTTGAATATGCGCATCAGCGAGAAACCTTTGGTAAACCTATCGCGCAACATCAATTAGTGCAACAGATGATTGCCAAAATGGCCCAGCGCCAGGCCATTGGGCAACTTCTGGTTGATAAGGTCGGCTGGCTCAAAAACCAGGGCGTCCGCAATACACGCGAAACATCAATGGCAAAATGGTATTGCACCGAGGCCGCGTTTGAATCTGCCAGCGATGCGGTCCAGATCCATGGTGCGTATGGCTATTCCAATGAATATAACGTCGAGCGTCATTTGCGGAACAGCAAAAGCGCGGTAATTTATGAGGGAACAAGCCAGATTCACCAGCTAATGCAGGCTCAATACGCGCTGGGCTTTAAGGTGGACAAGCCACTGCGCTGCGAACTCCCCGCGTATGATCCGGAGTTTTGGGGTGAATAGCGGGTCGCCCAAAGCGATACTCGGAACACTGTCGGAACACCAGCGTGCTACACTAGCCGTGATTATTTTTTGTAAGGATCCATAAAACGTATCTATTCAGTTACACAGAGAAACACGGAGAAAACACAAAGATACACTGAGAAAAACAAAAAAATACCGTAAAAATCTCCTTATCTCTGTGAGACCTCTGTGAAACTCTGTGTTACAACTTGCTTGCTGAATAGTTACCATAAAACTTAATAAAAAGTATATCAAGGAGGACAAACTTGAAAGCGATTGTTTTGATGAAACAAACGCCTGACACCGCCCAGCTTTCTTCAAATATGGATGGATTAAAGTTGATGGCGGATGGCGGGCCTCGTATTGTGAATCCGTGGGACGAATACTCACTGGAAGTTGGTATTAGTTTGAAAGATGACCACGGCGGCGAGTGTGCCATTTTAACAATGGGCAAGCCCGAATCCACAGAGGCCATAAAAACTGGCCTGGCGATGGGCGCAACCAGCGCAACACTGCTCACCGACCCCGCTTTTGAAAACAGCGATAGCCTGGCAACCGCCCGGATTCTGGTGGCCGCAATTAATAAACTTGGTGACTACGATATTATTCTGGCCGGTAAATCAGCCATCGACGGAGACACAGCGCAAACTGCAGTGCAGGTGGCAGCTCTGTTGGGGATCCCTTACCTGGGCTACGTTGTCGAAATCAAAGAAATTGATTTCGACGCCAAAACCATCACTGTGGTTCGAGCGTTGGAGGGTGGACGCGAAACGATGACTAGCAGTTTGCCCGCTGTTGTTTCTACCTTGAAAGAGATTGGCGAGCCGCGCTACCCCAGTTTCATGGGCATTCGCAAAGCGGCAAAAGCAAAAATCCCGGCATGGGGCCTGGACGACCTGGGCTTGACCGCCGATATGGTAGGCGCTGCCGGCTCGCATGTGCAGTGGCCTGAAGTGACCTTGCCCCCGGCACAAGAAACCACACTAGAACTCATCGAAGGCGAACCAGAAGAGGCGGCCCAAATTTTGGTTGAGAAACTTTTGGCCGAGAAAGTGATATAGGGGAGAACACAATGGCAAACACTATCTGGACCTGGATTGATCATCGGGAAGGTGTGGCTGACACTATTTCCTGGGAAACTGTAGCAATGGGTCGGAAACTGGCCGAAAAATCGGGCGCAACCGTTGTAGCCGTGGTGCTGGGAGATGGCATAGCCGATTTGGCCCAAACAGCCCTGCACTACGGCGCTGATGAAGCGATTGTTGTCGATGACCCAACATTAAAAGTGTATCGACTGGAAGCTTATGGTGCAGCGTTGGCTGCTCTGGCTGAAGAACACCAGCCTGCCATTTTTTTGATGGGCGCCAGCGACAAAGGCCGCGAAGTTGCCCCGTTTATAGCGGCTAAATTGGGCGTTGGTCTGGCCAGCGACTGCCTCGCTTTGGATATGGATGGCGACAACCTGGTTGCCACACGCCCGGTGCTGGTGGGCAACTTAATGGCCAAAATTACCTTCAGCCCAGCCAAACCACAAATGGCAACCTTGCGTCGGCGTGTGTTCCCCGCGCTGGAGCCGGATACTGCCCGTACCGGCAACGTGGTGAAGGCGTCTGTGTCGCTGTCAGAAGACCAATTGGTTACGCGCGTACGCGGCTACGAAGTCGCCGAAGGGGAAATCTCACTCAACGATGCCTCCATCATTGTGTCTGGCGGACGCGGTGTCGGCGGGCCAGAAGGCTTCCCCACCGTGAAAGCGCTGGCAGATGTGCTGGGTGGTGCGCTGGGCGCGAGCCGCGCCGCTGTTGACGCGGGGTGGATTCCATACAAGCACCAGGTAGGGCAAACGGGTAAAACTGTCCAGCCCGACCTGTACATTGCCTGTGGAATTTCGGGGGCCATTCAACATTTGGCAGGGATGAAAACATCTAAAATCATTGTAGCTATCAATAAAGACCCGGAAGCACCAATTTTTAAATACGCCAAATATGGTATTGTGGGTGATTTATTTAAATATGTCCCCGCGCTGACCAAAACTTTTCAGGAGAAATTGAACTAAGCACACTGAAACAGGCCAATAAGCAAACAGGAGATGCGATCGCATCTCCTGTTTTTTATAGCGGTTGTGTTTTACGCTGACATCGTTTTGCAATTGGCGACTTCCGAGCAGAATCCTCCCTGGACAAATTTTCGGGAAATTTCGTCACGCCAACTAATCCGTGGCCATTGGACAATCGGCGGATAAAACGCCAAAATCAGGAATTATAATGCAAGTAGCGATGCAATCGCCTGGGGATAAGCTTCCGCAACGGCGTCCAACTTCCTCCTATGCCGCTCAGCATAGTAGGACTATCCCTAAATGTACGCGATGCGAAATGCATTGGAGGGATGTGGAGCTGCGATGTACGCGGTGTAACTGGCAACTTCTCCGACACAACCGGCTTAGCTTTCGCTTCCAGCTCACGCAAATCAATGTGGCGAACGGTAGGTGTTGGAGGCGGTGCGCCTGGCTCATTGTAGGCTAAATGCCAGAACAATGCCCATACAAACAAGGCTGTTACAATTAGAACTATAGCGCCTCCAATGACAAGCACAATCATACTGACCTCCTCTCTGTGGCTAAAAACACAATCGCCGCCGACCCAGGGCCAGCGGCGAAAAGACCAATGATGGTCAGCCACACGTAAATGTTCTTCTATAATTATTATATCATTCTAGCGAGCGTTTGTCTAGCTTTTTCTTGCGGCCCCCACGGCTGTTGCAAAGTCAATTTTAAGGTTTCAAAAAATCGTTGTTTTTCCCC
>CAYPUV010000055.1:0-18492 GCA_964413895.1 uncultured Anaerolineaceae bacterium | reverse complement strand
TTTGAAACCTTAAAATTGACTTTACCCAAAGGGCACAGGTGCAACAGCCGTGTTGGACAGGGATACAGGAAGCCGAAAGGCCTGGTTGGGTTCTGTCGTAGCACCAATTTCTCCAAAAAGCGCAACAAATTGCTAAAGTTCTATTCAGGGTTGCCGATAATATCAGTGAAAGCAAATGGTTCGGCACGAGAGCGATCTTATGCCCAATTCTTGTTTAGGAGACTGGGAGCATTAGGAAAAATGATAGACAAAATATCAGGGAACTTGCCGACTGGGTACACCAGAGATGCAAACCCAATTCACGAAGCGCCGGAAACACCAATAAAAAAACCATCGCCGGTGCACAAACCTTCAACAGAAGTGAATCTTTCTGCAAAAGCGCAATTTTTGCAAAAAGCGCTTCAAGCAGCTCGGTCTGCACCAGAGATTCGCACAGATGTGGTGCAGGCGATTCAAAACCAGTTAAAGGCCGGAACCTATCAGGTGAATCACCAACAATTGGCTGACCGGATTGTTTCACTATGGATATAAATGAATTTAAGGAAGAAAACCCGTGACGAGTAAAACCGGAACCCCGGAAAATACCAAAAATATCCCCGTTTTGGAGACCCTGTATGCGACATTGGTTGCAGAAGCGGAAGATTACCGACAACTGGTTGCTGTCACCGAGCGTGAGCGAGAGGCACTACTGGGGAACAATGTGACCGATTTGAATACGGCCATCAAGGCAAAGCAGAGCCTGATGTCGCATCTGACTCGCTGGGCCGAAAAACGAGAGCAAATGACGTTGGCCATCGCGCAGGAACTCAACCTCCCCGCCAATGCCTCTCTCACCGACATCATCGTACACCTGGGAGAAACCATCGCGCAAAAGCTAATCGCCGTGCGCGAAGAATTCATCGACCTGATGGAGCAGCTAATTACACTTAATTATGCCAACAAACTCATTCTGCAATCAGAATTGGTGCGCGTTGATTCTACGTTTGATTATATTGCTGCAATGGCTGCTGAACCCAACAGCAATTATTCTGCCCCCGGCGCAAACTCATTTGCCGCCAATAACGCTTCTGGCAACATTTTGAATTGGCAAATATAACCCATTGCAACAGGTGATACAATGCCTTCGATTTTTGGTAGCTTAAATACTGCATTGCGTGCGTTACAGGCAATGCAAACGGCCATTCAAACGACCGGCCATAATACGGCAAATGCCGCCACACCGGGATATTCCCGGCAGCGGGTGGTGCTTGCTGCCAGCGAGCCTTACACAATCCCCACCCATTATCGGAATGTTGGCGCGGGACAGGTAGGTACCGGCGTCAGCGCCCAATCCGTTCGTCGCTATCACTCGGATTTTCTTGATACGCAAATCCGCGAGCAAACCTGGGGCCTGAAAGGGTGGGAAGTTCAGCAAGATGTGCTGCAGCAAATTCAAGTTGTGCTGAATGAACCTTCTGACACTGGTTTGAACACCTATTTGCACAACTTTTGGGCGGGGTGGCAAGACCTGGCCGCAACGCCAGATAGCACTTCGGCGCGGGCCTATGTGGCCGAAACGGCCTCTGAGTTGGCTGCTTCCCTGCGCGAATCGTATCAACAGTTGTATGATTTGCGCTCTGATTTGAATGACCGCATCGCTGGTCAAGTAACCAAAATCAACGACCTGGCACATCGCGTAGCCGATTTGAACAAAACAATTGCCCACGTAGAGAGTTTGGGCCAGCAGCCCAATGATTTGCGCGACCAACGGAATCAGGTTTTAAAAGAACTGTCTACGATGCTCAACGTCACCATCAGTGAATCGGATTCTGGCTCGTATTGGGTGAGTACAGGGGGTAGATTGCTGGTTGCCGATTACACCGTTTCTGAGATGGCTGTAGAAAAAGATACCAACAACAACCTGCTCAACCGGGTGGTATGGGCCGATTCCGGCGCTGCGGTGCAGGTAAAAGGTGTGCCACTGGAAGGTGGGTTGTCGCCGCTGGCCGCCGATCGATTGGCTGGTGAGTTAGGCGGGGCCTTGATTGGCCGTGATCTGCTCGTGAACAAAAAAATGGATCAACTGGATCAAATTGCCGACGCTCTGATGGGAGCCGTAAACGGGTTGCATCAAACAGGGTATGACGCCAGCGGCGCACAGGCCACCCGCACCAAACCGGCAGAAACCCTGGTTCCCGGCACGGTGGATGGGTTTACACTGACCACGCCGTGGAACGGACTGTCGGGCATGGCCGATGGTGAGTTTTTTGTAGAAATCCGCGACAACAATAATACACTTGAATTTCGAGTTGTGGATGCGGCGGGGCATCCGTTGGAAATAAACGATGCCAGCGTGCCGGATGGCTCGCCACCGGACCCCACCAACAATACAACCAGCGATTGGCAAACGTTCTCCCTGGTGGCCGGGTCTACTTTTGATACCGGACGCGGCGTGGGAATAACCTTTGCTCCTTTGGCCGACCACTCGCTGGGCGGAGGTACCGTAAACCCCGGTGACGTGGCCGGGTTTGGGTTGGGCGGCATCCCAGCAGGCACGCCCGAACTTGGCACCGACACGTATTACGTTGAAACACGCGAACAACCTGCTGGCAGCGGCAACTGGGAATTTCGGGTAGTGGATTCTGGGGGCGCACCGGTCCCCACTTACAATAGTGTGGCTGATGATGGCTCGTTGACCGATGGAACGAACAACCATTGGCAACCAATCCCCGCGTCTCAAACGTTTGACACCCGGCGCGGGTTGACCATTGATTTTGCCGCCGGAGGGCCGCCGTATGCAGGGGGTACATATCCTGCCACGGCGTCTAACGTAACTTACAACGCCAGGGGAACGCAGGTTGGCAACCGCACCGGCGGCGCAGCTGCGGTGACATTGGGCAATGGCTTTTTTGAGGGGAGCGGCGCGCGCGACATTGCTGTGAGCAACTATATCACCTCAGATTACAACCGGATTGTTACCGCAGCTGTCCCCAATGCACCCGGCGACGGCTCGATTGCGCTGGCGATGGCTCAACTTTCCAGCGCAACACTAATGAATAGCGGCACAACTTCTATCAAAGATTTTTATCGGAGCGCTATTGGCAATCTGGGGCAAGAGGCCCAACAGGCCGATGTGATGACCAAAAACCACGAGCTGTTGGTTAACCATCTGGAAAATCGGCAGGAACAAATTTCAGGCGTATCGCTGGATGAAGAATCGGTGAACCTTGTTAAATATCAGCGCACCTATCAAGCGGCAGCCCGCATAATGACCACCGTCGACGAGATGTTAGACCGGGTAATCAATAATATGGGCCTGGTAGGCCGGTAATTTGCGAGTTGTTAAAAAAGTAAATCGGACCTCAAACTGGAGTTGAGTTATGCGAATTACACAAAATATGCTGCACCAGACAGCTATCGATAGTATGCAAACCAATCTCTTGCGGCTTTCTAAAACCCAGCGACAGGCGGTAACGGGCAAGCGCGTAACCCGCCCGGAAGACGATCCCTTTGCCGTGGAGCAATCTTTGGGGTTCAGAGCGCGCATTAAAGCCGGAGAATCAACGCTGCGCAATGTGGCCTTGAGCCAGGATTGGCTGAACGCTACCGATAAAGCACTGGGTGATGTGGTTTCGGTGCTGTCGCGCGCCCAGTCTGTGGCCATCAAAGGCGCCAACGGAACGCTGGGGCCAGATGAGCGCCAGTCGCTCTCCACAGAAGTAGACCAGATGCTAGAGCAGGCTATTGCCATTGGAAATACGCGGCATGGTGATCATTATCTTTTTTCCGGCTTCCAGATTAATACCGAACCGTTCCAGAAAAATCCGCCGTCTGGTACGGTTACCGGCACAACCTACCAGGGTGACAACGGAATGATGCTGCGTGAAGCCGAGCCGGGCACGAATATCTCTGTTAACGTGCCGGGCGACCCCGTGTTGAGTGAAGTATTTGGTAAATTGATTGCATTGCGCGACAAACTACAGGCAGCACCGTTTTCACCCGATGATGTGATGACGGTGAAAACAGACTTGAAGAACAAAATGAATGAGATTCTTGACATGCAGGCAGCTATCGGCACCAAAGTGCGGCGATTGCAAACCACTGCCGACCGTGTGCAAGCGTCGCAAACCGGTTTGAAATCGCTGCTTTCTAATGCCGAAGATGCCGATATGGCCGAGGTAATTTCAAACTTGCAACAGCAAGAGTTTGTGTACAGAACTGCATTGTCAGTGAATGCGCGTGTAATTAATGTGTCCCTGTTAGATTTTTTGAGGTAAGGTCGCGTCGCAGAAAACGATTGTCGGTGAGATAGCGATGTGGATCAGATAAATATCATCTGAAACCCATTACGCACCCTGCTTTGAGACGCCGGGCATCGTTGCTGCGGGGTCTCTTTTTCTGTGAGCGGAGAAGTTTACGTTTTTTTTACCGCTTCTTCACCTCAAGTTTATGCAAAAATTCAATCGCTTATGCTAGAGTGTAAGTACTCAAATAGGGTTTAATTACCTCAACATAAGGGTGAGAAAGGTGCATTATGACAACAGAACCTGATTTAACCCCATTTTTAGGTAAAGAGAGTCCGCCGATTCACTTTCCAAATGGGCTGGTGGGTTTAGAAGACTGGAAGGAATTTGCTATTGTGTCGCATCCAGAAGGCGGCGATCTCCGGTTGTTGCAATCATTGCAAGATAATCGGATGTCGCTGATTGTGGTAGACCCGCGTCAGATCGACCCCACATTCAAAATATCACTCAACGAGACCGACGTGCAGGCACTTGAATTCAGCGGCGACTATCAATCATCGTTTCCCGAAGGGTTAGAGGTGTATTGCATTCTGTCGGTACAAGAGGAGCCTTTTTATGTAACGGCCAATATGCTGGGGCCGCTCGTCATCAATCCAGAGACGGGACTTGGCCGGCAGATTATCCAGGCGAACTCAAACTACAATTCTCGCTACCCGGTAGCCGGTTCTGAAACGGGAACAGGGGGCAAATAATGCTGGTTCTGGGTCGACGAAGGAACGAAAGTATCATTATTGGCGAAGATGTTGTGATTACCATTTTGGCGATTGAAGGAGAGCGCGTAAAAATCGGGATCGATGCCCCTTCTGATGTGTCAATTTTGCGTCAGGAATTATATGAAGCTGTAAAACAAGAAAACTTACGCGCAATGGCTGCCACACACCAAAAGAAAGACCGGCTGTTGCCGTCATTACAGAATCTATTACAGAACAAAAACAAAACGGATTAATGAATATCAATACCTCTTGGCGAAGCGTTACCGCGATTTTGTTAATACTGGTTGTTTTAACGTTGGGGGCGGGATGCACGCTGGTTATTGAGCCGCCCGGCAAGGTACTCACCGCTACGGCTCAGGCAGCAGACGCATCATCGAATGTGGACGTTAAAGACAATCTGATTGCGAATCAGATTAAAGAAAATGCAGGCAAGGGAAAACCCACGGTAGAGAATCCAGTGCCGACGGTACTCACGCCCACCATTGTGGCAAATACGGCAACTGTGACCGCTTCTGAAACAGTAGACAGCACGCCGACATCCACCAGTGTTCCAGCCACGCCGATTCCCACGGCCACGTTTATCTCACCGAACGCCACCCTCACGTTTATTTTGCCGAATGCCACCGACACGCCGGCACCGGGGTACATTTCCTATGTTGTGCAATCGGGCGATACGCTCTCTAAAATTGCAGCGCGTTTTGGGGTCAGTGTCTACATTTTGGCCGATTTTAATCACCTTACCGACCCGAATTACATTATCACAGGGCAACTCCTCCTCGTTCCCCAGGGCGTTGTTGCCGGTGCGCCAGCAACCAACACGGAAACTGTCACGCCGACGCCGTCTGTCACGCCGACGCCGTCCGTCACACCCACCCCGGGTCCTACCGATACGCCGACCATGACCCCCACGCCCACACCACCGCCCACAGCCAGCCCAACGCCGCTGCCTACGGCAACGCTATACCCAACGAATACGCCGTATCCAACCAATACGCCGTTGCCCACCAATACACCCAATTTCCCAACGCCGTACCCTACCAGTACGCCGTACCCCACCTACACGCCGTTCCCGCAGCCGACGTACACACCGTGGCCAACATATACACCGTACCCCACCTACACCCCCCCGACGACGCCAACATTGCCTGCTCAGCCAACGACAACCGCCACGGCAACATTTACGCCGACTGCCACACCAACCTCGCCGACTGGTGACACGCCTACTCCTACGGCTACGTTCACCCCTACGGCCACCTCGGCAGCGGAGCCAACGGCAACACCCACGCCCATTAAGTGAGGAATGAGGTGATGGATACAACCGATTAAAGATCAGTTAATGATATTAATCCTTTTCAGGCTTGAGTGTCACGCTTCAGATTGTTGAGCAGACACGTTGATGAAAAACGACTAATTTTGAACTCGAAGCCCAGGTGCTGAAACCCAAAACCAATGACTTATGACGACGGTTTCTTCAAAAAACTAAAATATCAGCTTGCTCACCGTAAAACACGCCGCAAGGTTTGGGGACGGGTAGTCCTTTCTTTGTCTCTTTCCCTATCCGGGCTTTTGTTTGCCCTGATTTTTTTGCTAACCGGCCTCCCCGTCGATGCAGCCGGGGAGATTGTCGTCTCTAAATCGGTCTCCTCACCGGCGGTTACGGCAGGCGAGCCATTTACCTATACGTTGCTTGTTACCAACACCACCGGCGGCAACCTGGTCACTATTATCACCGATGTGCTGCCCTCTGCTGTGACGGTGGTAGACCCTGGCAGTGGCGCGGTGCAAAATGGCGCTGTGGTTTGGAATGACACTGTTCCTCAGTTTGGAACGAACACCTACACCTTTTCTGTTGTGGCTACCCAGGCCGGCAACGTGGTGAACGACCAATATATGGCCGAATCCGGCTCCTATTTTGATGCCGGTGCGCCCGTAACTACCACAATTGTGGCCGGGTCCCCGGCACAGGTTAACCTTGTTGCCAGCCCCAATCCCAACGTGGTGGGGGCAAGCACTGCGTTAACCGTCACCCTGGCCGATGTGTACGGCAACCCCATCCAGGCCAGTAATCCCGTCACTGTTACGTTTGATAATGGTCGGCTGGGCGGCGATACTTCCGGCACGGTGATTACCCAAACCGACCCCAACGGCTACTTGATTACAACCCTCGACGGCATCACCGTTCCCGGCACAACCCACATCACTGCCACCAGCGGCAGTTTTGTGCGTTCTGCCGTGGTAACGTATACCCACGGCGCTCCCAGCGTGTTGATTGTTGACGTGGTTCCCACGGTCATTCCGGCTGATGGTAGCACGGGCGCTACCATCACGGCCACGGTCCGCGACCAGTACAACAACCCGGTTACACTCACGCCGGTGGGAATTACGTCTACGTTGGGAATTGTCACCCTGAGTTTTGGCGGGTTGCCCAACGCGCAAGGACAGGCGCGGGGGACATTGGTGGGAGACACCGTCGCCGGAACCACCACCATTACTGTCACTGCCGGGTCGCTGGTAGATGCCAGCCACCAGGTATATTTATCGCCGGGGCCGCCAAATCATTTGTATTTGACGGCCAGTCCGGCGTCCATCACTGCCGATGGTACAAGTACCGCCACTGTCACTCTGCTGGTAACAGACCAGTATAATAACCCCGTCGATCCTAGTTCGGTCACAATCAATACCTCGCGGGGCACGCTCTCTGGCGGGGGAACGACTTACGTGGGAACCACAGTGAACGGGCAGGTGCAGCCGACGCTCACCGCCGGAACCGTGGCCGGCACAGCGTTTCTTACGGCCACGGCAGGCATATTCCAGGCAACCACAGCGGTTGATTTTGCCCCCGGTCCACCGGCTAAAATTTTACTGGATATTGCGCCCCCCCAAATTGTGGCGAATGGAAGCAGCACCAGCACCATTACGGCGACTATTCGAGACACGTTTGACAATTTGATCAATACGTTAACCACCGTTACATTCACTGCGCAATATGGGACGCTGTCGCAAAATGTGGTGACAACCAGCAACGGTATTGCCAGTGTTGTGTTGCAAAGCACCACGGCACTGGTAGCAACGCCCATCACGGCCACTGCCGACTATCTGGGTACGCCGGCCACAGGAGTTGTCACGTTCACGGTAGGGCCAGCCACCAATGCCTTGTTAACCCTAACGCCTGCGTCGGTCATAACCGTGGGCGTCCCCATTACTGTGGCCGCCACCATAAAGGATGATTGGGGGCACGCTGTCCCCGCTAGTCCGGTGACGTTCACCACCTCGCTGGGGAGTATTACCCCCTCCTCCGGTCTGACGGACGGCAGCGGACAGGTGCAGGCCACGCTTGAATCTACGCGGACAGGGACAGCAATTATTGGTATGGTTGGCCCCGCCGGGTTGTTGGCCGTAAGCGGCGGTACGGCGCAATTTAACCCCGATACGTCTGTGAAAGCGTTGCTGGTGGCCACACCCACCGAATTATTCGCCAATGGTAGCACCACTTCGGCCATTACCGCTACCCTGGTTGACCGATTTGGCAACCGCACCTTTGAATCGGGGGTGGCGCTCAACTTTGCCGCCACGCGGGGCACGCTCAGCGGGAGCGGCGCTACCGACAGCAACGGGGTGGCTGTACGTACCCTCACCTCCGATACCTCGCTGGGGCCGGCAGTGGTATCGGTGACAAATATGGTTACCCCCACCAGCATCACCATCTCTTTTGTGGCCGGCGACCCCACCGACGCGGTGTTAACCGCTGTTCCGGCCACGGCCACGGCGGGAGACTATTTAACGCTGTACATTACTGTTACCGATAGTATTTCACACCCCATTGCCAACCGAACCTTCCCCGTAACACGCACCCTGGGCGGCGCGCTCAGTTGTGGCCCCACCGATGCAAGCGGGATGCTCATTTGTGCCAGCCAGATTTTTACCCAAAGCTTGAATCCCCTTATTTACGTGAATGGGGTACAGGCCCACGGCGATAGTATCACGATCAACCCGGCTGCGCTGGACCATGTTGAAATTATACCATCGGGCAGCGCCGCGAATCCGGTACTGGTGACGGCGGGCGTGCCCTTCACGTTCACCGCTGCACCGCACGATGTTTATCATAATTTGCGCTCAGATACTGTAACCTGGAATCAACCGGCGTCTCTTGATGGGAAGAGTTCCGGCACAATTGATAGCAATGGCGTGTTTGTGGGGCAAAAGGCCGGTTCTATGTTCTTGCTGGCGCAGGCCGGCGATAAATTTGGGTCGAACTACGTTCAAATTCAAGCGGGCGCCCCGGCGCGGGCCAAAATTACCGCCTCGCCGGACACGGTTCCCGCCGATAATGGCTCAACAGCTAATTTGACCATCGAGATCCGTGACGCCTACGACAACCCGGTCAGCGCGGGCTATCCAATCCTGGTAGAAAGTTCCATCGGTACGGTTGAGGGGACGGGAACCACCGACAGCAACGGGAAGGTTTACCGTACCATCAAATCTGCGGTAGCGGGACAAGCGACGTTTGCTATTTCTAGCACGGTGACCGGACAGTATCTGACCATCACCCCCGATAGCAACCCGTATGTTACCTTCACCCCTGGCCTGCCAGACCATGCCACTGTCAGCGTGTCTTCCGGAGCGACGTACCAGAATCAGCCCAATTCTTCTACCCTGCAATTGCATGCCAATGGGGTTGATACAGCAATACTCAACTTTACAGTGTACGATGCCTTGAACAACCCGGTGAGTTCGGGGCACACCATCGATGTGCAGGCCTGGCCCAACACATTGTCCGGCAGCGGCCAAACCGATGCCAGCGGAACGCTCACGCGCACCCTCACCACGCCGTTGGTGGAAGGGACGGCTGTATTCACCGTATCTTATTTGGGGCCAATGCCGCTCAGCGGTGATACACTTGAGTTTATTGTTGGACCATTAGACACGGTAGCTATTTCCCCCGGCGGGCCAATCTCTGTCACAGCAGGGCAGCCTACAATTTTCAGTGCGTTGGGGTACGATGTGGCCGCTGCGCCCATACCGACCAATCGCATGACCTATGTGTGGTTTAAGGGAACCTCTGGCCCCGGTGATGGACAATACGTTAGCGGCGTTACCGACCCGCAAGCGACATTTGTTGGCACATCTGCCGGGGGTGGGGTGCAATTGCAGGTAATTGCTACCGACCTCATTACCGGCGGAAGTGTGAAGATTGGCTCGCTAGACCTTACGGTGCTTCCTGCCCCGCCACTGACGGCGACTGTCATTGCCACCCCCACCGCGGTCACTGCGGACGGCGCGAGCGCTATTACATTCACGCTAAACGGCCTCACCGATGCCTATGGCAATCCTCCCCTTGACGGCGAAGTGGTGACTGTTACGGTTAATTCCGCGCCGACACCGCAAAGTGTGGCCGGCGTTGTCTCTGGCGGGCAGGTAGTGGTTACCACTACGGCTACGACCCGTGCGGGAGTGTACACTGTCTCCGCGGTCAGCAGCGGCGGGAATATCACCCTCACCGGAGATACCAGTGTGACATTTTTGCCGGGGCCGCCCGCGCAAGCACAGCTCCTTGCGGCCACGCCGAACCAACTTGTGGCCGATGGTAGCAGTTCCACCGTTGTGGTGCTGCAAATTCAAGATGCCTACGGCAACAACGAAGGTGCCGGGTTAACTCCCGTGGTCACCTCTACGCTGGGGAGCATTGTGCCAGACAGCACCCCCACCGACGCCAATGGAACTATTACGCGCACGTTGCAGGCCGATCTCACCGTAGGCGACGTGACGCTTTACGCCGCAGGTTTCCCCGCTTTTGGGCAAGCGGTGTCTTTTGTCCCTGGCCCCCCGACCAACGCCACTGTCACCGCCGATACAACCATCATCCCGGTGGGTGGCAACACAGCTCAACTTGTGTTCGACGTGCGCGACAACTGGGATCACCCCGTTGCGAATGGTACGCTCATTACCCCTACCCTCACCCCCGCGCTCGGCGCGTGGTCAGGATTGAATTTGACCATCAACGGGCTGGTGACGCAAACGCTCACGACGGCTGGCTCTGTGGGCACAGCGATTGTTTCCAGTCCCAACATTGTCGTTACCGGCGACATCACCCTCACCTTCATTCCCGGCCCCCCGGCGCAGGCTTTGCTGAACGTCAGTGCTTCGCCGCAGACCGTGGGTTTGCCTGTAACACTGACCGCCACCGTGCGCGATGCGTTTGGCAACATTGTCACACCCACCCTGATTACGATGAGTTCAACCCTCAGCCCCACCGTCGATGCTCTCGACGGCGGCGGGGCAACCGTAGCCAAAACCACCGCCAATGGCACGGGGATTATCACCGCCACGCTGATGACGACTGTTGCCGGAACCGACACCATCGCCTTTAACGGCCCTGCCGGCCCGCTAACGCTCGATGTCGCTTCCGATACTGTTGTTTTTGTCCCGGACGCGCCACAATACGTCACCATCGCACCAACCGGTCCCCTCACCGTGCGCGCCGGTGTGCCGCAAACGGCTACCGTCAGCAGCCGGGACCAGTACGGTAACGCCGTTGACCCCTGGTCGCCGGTGAGTTACCTGTGGAAAGAAAGCGCATCGCTGGGGCAGCCTGGCTACGGCACGCTTACCGGCCAGGGAACGTATGCGCGCACCGTTACCTTTATGCCACAGATTGTGGGAGCAAACACCCTCTGGGCTACCGGTGGTGTGCAAGATAGCCAACTCCTCACCGTAACCGTCATTGCCGGCGTCCCCGATGCTGCCACTGTCGCCGTTAGCCCCGCGCAGGTTTTGGCTGATGGACAAACGCCGTTCACGGTAACGGTTTCTGGGGTGACGGATGTTTACGGCAATACTATTCCCGACGGCACGCCACTCACCGTGACGGTTCCTTCATTCCCGCCGGTAGTTGGCGTGGGCACACTGAATGGCGGGCAAATGACGCTGGTACTGACCACCAACACTCATTCCGGCGTCTTCCCCATTGAAGTGGAAGGGGAGGGGAATCAGGCGACCGTTGTGGGCGATACCAGCATCACATTTTTGCCCGGCCCCCCGGTGCGCGCCTACATCAACGCCACGCCCACGCAAATTCCCGCCGATGGAACCAGCACGTCGACGCTGGTTGTCACCGTCCGCGACGAGAATTTCAACCGCGTTGCGGATGGCATCCCCATTACCGTGACCACCACCCTGGGGACTGTGACCGGCGCGGGAACTTCGGCAGGGGGCACTGTGACCCGGACACTGGTTGCGACAAAAACGTTGGGTACGGCTTCCTTGCGCGTGTATGGGCCGGATGGAGAGTTGTTCCGCACCGGCGACACGGCTGTGGATTTTGTCACCGGGCCACCTGCTGTGGCCTGGGTCAACGCGGCACCGACCTACGTTGTGGCAGATGGAAGCAGTACATCGCAGCTTGTCGTCACCGTAAAAGACAGTAGTTATTTTAACGTGGGCGGCGCTGGCACGGCAGTTTTGACCGTAAACCGGGGCAGCGTGGTTCCCACCACAACCGTCGCCACCGACGGTGTGTTCACCGTAACCTTCACCTCTGATATTACAGTGGGGGTGGTTGATTTAAATGTAACGTATGATGGCACGCCGCTCACCCAGGCCGGCGACCTGCTGGAGCAAGTCCCCGGCACGCCAACCACGGCGACGATTACCGCCTCGCCGCAGAGCCTGGCTGTCGACTCCACCGATCAGTCTACCCTGAATGTCACCATTTTGGATGGACAGGGGCGCCCCATCGTTGATGGGTCTTCAGTAACGCTTTCCGCCTCATTGGGGGGAATTGTCTCGAACGCCACCACAACGGTTAATGGTTCCGTGACGCGGGTATTTACGCCTGGCGCAACTATCGGTACCGCTACCTTCACGGCAACCGTGCTCACGCCCTGGGGCGGCACCACGATTTTGCCCGCCATAGGCGACACGGTTAACATTACGCCCGGCCCGCTGGCGAGCATCGCCATCCAGCCGTCTGGCCCGGTAGATGTTACCGCCGGGAGTAATCTGTCGTTCACCGCCATTGGGTACGATGCCCATGGCAATCCCACCGGCGATACCAACTTTGGGTGGCGATATTGGTCTGGTTCGTGTAATAATAATCCGGGCTACTGCGTCCAGCAAACCGGCAACGGCGATGGGGTACTTTCTGGCACGATTGTCGCGCTCAGTCCAGATCCAGTCTTCAGTGGGACTGTCACCTTCACCGGCACAGTTGCCGGGCCGGTTGGCATTAAAGCCTATACCCAAACCGGCAGCAGCATTGTTTTCAGCCCGATGTATTCTGTCACGGTGAAGGCGGGCGCGCCGACCACGGCGACCGTCGTTGCCAACCCCAAGATAATCCCCGTGGGCGGTCAAGCAAGTCAACTGGTAATTACAATTAAAGATGCCTACGGCAACCCCGTTGATGGCTCAACGCCGGTGAACATCATCAGTGATCTGGATTCACTGATTGGCAATGCGCCTATCGTCAACGGTGTCACCACCCGCACCCTGGTGTCCGGGTTGTACTTTGGCACAGTGCATATCTATGTTAACAATTTTGAGGCGGGCGGTGACCGGGTAATTTTTTCGCCGCGCGCGATTGTTTCCGCCAGCCCGAATACTCTTTTGGCTGATGGTGTGAGCGAAACAGTGCTGACTATTCAGGTTTACAATGTGGACGGGCAACTCGTGCCCGATGGCACACTGCCGGTGATTACCACCACGCGCGGAACCTTAATTGGTGATTCTGGAACGTTGAACGGCGTCCTCACCCGCACGCTTCGCGCGCCAACTGACCCCGGCGTGGCGCAATTCTACGTAGATGGTTTCCCGGCGCAAGGGGAAGCGACGTTCACGGTTGGCCCACCGACCAACGTCCACGTTAACGCTACACCGTCTTACCTGCCCGCCGATGGTACAAGCACCTCGATGTTGACACTTTCCATTTACGATGATTACGGGCACATTATTACCTCGTCCAACAACGCCCTAACCGTTAGCGCCAGCGCCGGCACGTTAAGTGGATTTGCGCCAACGGTTGCCGGTGTCACCACACGGGTGTTGACCGCAGCCTCTACGGCCGGCAAAGCCACCATCACCGTGGCAGACTGGCTTGTTGAAGGGGATACAGATATATTCTTTTTGGGTGCTGGGTTGAGCGACGGTGGATTTGAGAGCGGCGCGCTCGATACGGCCTGGTCTACGGGCGAGGTAATTACCCCCACCCCGGCAGCCGCAAGCTATCCGGTGTACACCACCACGGTGTTGAGCAGCGATACGGTCGATGGCGTTACGGTGACACCCGTAAGTGGCAGCACAATGGTGCGCTTGGGGGCCACAACCCCCAACAATAACCCCCATAAGCTGGGAATAGTTTGGTTGAAACAACCCTTCTCTGTGCCAGACGAGGGGATAACCCAATTGCAATTCCAGTACCGTATTCTGAGTTATGATGTAGCTATTGGTTCCAATGGTGTTTCTCGTTGGGACCCGCTGTCCGTTCTTTTAAACGGGCAAGAAGAACAGGTGTTGGGCCTGCGGTTTAGCAATGAGTGGTATTATGACTGGTATTTGAGGAACCCACAATCGCCGCAAGATTTGGGATGGCAAACCGGGGTGCTGGATCTCACACCGTTTGCCGGACAGGTAGTAAGTTTGGAATTTCAGTTGTCAAACCTGCAACTTCCCCAAGACAACACATGGGTGTACCTTGATGACGTGAAGTTGGTCAATGTGATCCCTGGCCAAACGAAGTATATTTTCTTGCCACTGGTAATGAGATAAATTACACCGCTTGCACCCCACCGGGGGGCGGGGTGGCGTCAATAGGGAGGGTCACGGTTGCCGTAGCGCCGTGGCCTTCCTGGTTGTTGAAGACCTCAATTTGCCCTTGATGATGTTCAACGATGGTGCGGCAGGTGTACAGCCCCAATCCCGGCCCTTGCCCCGGTGGTTTGGTGGTGAAAAAAGGATGAAACAATCGATTTTGGCTTTGTGGGGGAACCCCCACCCCGTTATCGCAGATTTGAACTTGCACCGTATCGGACGAGGGGCGGGTCGCTTTAATTTCAATCACGCCTTTCCGGTCAGATTGGATGATGGCATCGCGGGCGTTTTGGAGCAGGTTCATCCAAATGAGTTGTAAGTGGTTGGCGCTGGCGGTAATGGTGGGCAACGGTTCAATTTTTTTAATCACTTGAATTTTGCTTTTGCGCAATGGAGCGGCAATCAGTGTCAATGCGTCTTCAATGGTCGTTTCAAGGCTTACTTCGGCCC
Organism: uncultured Anaerolineaceae bacterium; assembly: GCA_964413895.1. Classification (GTDB taxonomy): domain Bacteria; phylum Chloroflexota; class Anaerolineae; order 4572-78; family 4572-78; genus JANTHQ01. The sequence continues at coordinate 3,242 of CAYPUV010000055.1, read as the reverse complement.
ATTCGTAACTTTCCTGGGTAGAAAAATCAAGCAAGTTTTGTACAATATGTTGAATCCGCATGCCTGCGTCCAGCATATAATCAACCATTAGCGCATTAGGGTCGGCGGGGTCAATTTCCATTTGCATTACCTGCGAGTTGGCAATGATAACCGTCAGCGGATTATTGATCTCGTGGGCGATGCTAGAAGCCAGTTGCCCCACTGCCGCCAGATTCGCTGAACGGAACAGGGTGGCTTGCAACCGGCGCTTTTCCGAAACATCTTGCGCAAAAATAATAACCTGGTTCACTTCGCCCGATTCGGCAAAGATGGGGTAGGTGCGCACATCTCGGTCGATGAATGGGCCGCGGTCTGTTGCCTTAATCTGTTTGTATGTGTGTGCCGTGCTTTCCCAGGTGATGCTTTTGCCTGTTTCAATAGTATCGTACACAATTTGGGCTACAGCTTCCGTTGCGCCACCCCAAATGGATGAATCGCAGTGCTGCCCGATGATTTCTTGCGGTGTATGTTTTGTCCTTTCTGCTTCAGCTTGATTGATAGCTATAATGTTGAGTTGCTTGTCTACAATATGCAATCCATCGGTGATGCCGTCAAATAGGGCTTGCAAGGTTCTGTGGCCGCGCACTATTTCACCTTGATGATGCTTCAGGTCAATGTAGGCAGAGGTTAAATCTCTGAACAGGTTGGCGTTTTGAATGGCCACCGATGCGTGGCTGGCGAACGTATTCAAAAGAGTCTCATCGCCGGGTAAAAACCCGTTCGGATGCGGGCTTTCTACGGCGATGGCGCCCATAATAGAATCTCCCACTTGCAAAGGTGCTGTTAAAAATGACCATTGGGTGTGGGGCGGCACTTCACTTTGCCACGTTCTGCGCACGGTTGAAAGTTCTTTTACGGTTTGCTGCACAATTTGCTGGCGGATGGGTTCCAGTCCCGCGGGCAAATCTCCCCTGTATGCCGATGCCTGCGCTTCTGGGTGGAGTGTTTCATTTGTTTTGGTTAGCAGGTACAGGGTGCTGTTGGTAGCGGCTGGAATTGTTTTCACGGCAGATTGCACAACCAGATGCAGTACGCTGGGAAGGTCTAGGGTGGTGCTGATGCCGCGCGTGATGGTGTCTAGCGCTTCAGTTTGCTGGAGCCTGCGCTGAAGTTCTTCGTACAAGCGGGCGTTTTCAATAGCCGTGGAGGCTTGAGCGGCAATAACCTGCATCATCCGCGGATCGTCAGGTGTAAAAGCGTTGATCCGTTCGCTACCTAAAACCAACACCCCAACCGGAGATGTGCCGGTTGCCAGCGGCACGGCCAGCCAGGATTGAATAGTGTGCGCTTGCTCTGCGGGGAGTGAGGCGTTCGGCGAGCGAAGTTGTTTGGGGTAATTGCTGTTTAATACGTCCCAGGCGAGTTGGCTGGCCTCGCGCCGATCCACGTCGGTGAGGGATGCATTATTGCCCAGGGTAATCACAGAATCGATACGGTTGCGGGTTGGGGTGTACAGGTAGATGTTGCTGATGAGTGCGCCGGTGAGGTTGCGCGTTACCGTGAGTGTGGTTTGCAAGGTTTCTCGCAGGTTCAGGGTGCGATTGATGGCCTGTCCGGCTTCCACCAGCGCTCCCAGCTCATCTACGCGGCGCGCCTCGGCGTAGAGACGCGCATTTTGCAAAGCAATGGCGGCCTGGTTGGTGAGCATTGTGAGTACCTGTCGATAATCGGGGGGAAAGGCCTCTGGTGTTGCGCCGATAATCGCCAGCGCTCCCATTGAAATACCGGGCAAAATCAATGGCTCAATCAGCAGTGATTTTGGCGTGGTCTCGGGCAGTGGCGTCCAATTGGATTTGTAGATGGGGGTTCTTTCCTGCAAGCTTTTTTCAATTAGCGATTGTTCTACCGGCGATGTGGTAATTGCATCACCGGAGCTTGTTAATCCAATATAAGCCAGTTTGTCTTCCCCATTGGGGCGATAATACACCACTACCTGTTCCACCTGGGGCATTACTTTTAGTGTGGCTTGTAAAATGGTGCGCAGCACGCTCTGCTGGTCCAGCTCGGTGGCAATGCGTTGCCCGGCTTCAATGAGGGTGTTGCGAATGGTCACCTGTCGTTTGTGTGCTGTAATGAGGTTGGCCTTTTCTAATTTTAAGTGGCGATAGGCTAACGTTTGTTGGACGCTGTGCAACAGTTCCTCAATTTCAAATGGCTTGGTAATATAGTCGTGCGCGCCTTCTCTTAGCGCGGCAACGGCCGATTCAAGCGAGCTATGTGCCGTAATGAGGATTACTTCAACGGAAGGAAGACGTTTTTTTGCAGCCGTCAGTACGTCAAGCCCAGATACGTCGGGCATGCTGAGATCGGTTATTATCAGCGCGAATTGAGGTTCTGTGTCCAGTTTCGCTATGGCTTCAATGCCGTTGGCGGCGGTGTCAACGGCATAACCAGCTTCGGTTAAAACACGCTGGATGAGTAGCTTAACAGAATACTGATCGTCTACAACCAGAATGCGTTCTTGGGGTTTCATACCATACCTGAGGGGACTTATGAATTTTCGGGCCTTAAAAACGGAGCCTTAGCGCTCTAACTTCAGGTACCTAGTGAAACACAGTTTACCAGGTGTGTCAAGTGAAGTTTTAGGGTTATCCGTAAATTGTGTGTAAAGAAACAACCCCCGGAAAATTCGGGGGCTGGGTGCAGCGAGTCACGATCAATCTTGCCCTGTTCATTCCGTGGCAATGGTGTATCCGTGCCGGGGAATAGTTAAGATGTAGCGTGGATTGCGGCTGTCTGGCTCTATTTTTAGCCGCAAATTGCGAATGTGCATACGTACCAGATCGGGACTTCCGGTGTCGCTGGGGTAGTCCCATAATTCCCGCAGCAGGCGTTCGCCGCTGAATACCTGGTTGGGGTGGCTCATAAGGTGGTACATTAAATCAAACTCTACGGGGGTTAAAAGTACGTTTTTGCTTTCAGTTTCAAGGTGGTAATTTTGGCAGTTGAGCGTGAGGTTGCCTACTGTAAGTTGCTCGGTAGCTTGAATTGTTTCTGGCTTTTTGGAACGGCGCAAGATTGCTTTTACCCGTAGGAGCAGTTCTCGTACGTCAAACGGCTTGGTGATATAGTCATCTGCCCCGGCTTCCAGCCCTTTGATTTTGTCTTCGATACGACCTTTTGCGGTTAAAAACAAAATTGGAATGGATTTGAAGATAGGATCTTGTCGCAGTTCGTTGCAAAACTGAACACCATCCATGCCA
>CAYPUV010000054.1:0-18681 GCA_964413895.1 uncultured Anaerolineaceae bacterium | reverse complement strand
GACACCCAAACACACGTAAGGGCGTCTAAATATTTACAAACAACTCAATCAAAAGGAGTCTTGTATAGTATGCAGCACAGCACCGATGTCCTTCAAAAATCATCATATCAACAAATAATCATCTCTTTCTCCAAAATAATTGTAGTTGCGTTATTGCTCGCGACCACCATGGGCCTAATGCCAACCCAACCGGCAATGGCGCAAGAACCTGCGCTGGCCGACCAGTTGCGTGCGTTGAGCAGTATTGCAGACGAGGGTGTGGAGGCCGCCGCGCAAAATAATGCATCCAGAATGCAACATGAGTATGATGAACTTAATGAAAAATGGGAATCGTTTGAAGATGCGCTTCGGGAACAGAATCCAACCACCTATGTTGAAATGGAAAATGCGCTTCAGAGTGTACGAGATGCTTTACAAGTCACTCCCGTCGACCCAGTCACCGTTCAGCAGGCATTCGAGCATTTGATGGATGAAGCCAACGAACAGGCAGAAAAATTTGGAGGTGGCACGTCAGTTGCCGCAGCGCAAGTGAACGCCACGCCGGCAGATATGTTGCAAAAGCTGGAAAACGCCTCTGCAAAACTGGCCACCGGTGAGCCGGGGGATGCCGGGAAATTGCTAGAGGAAGCAATTCGCATCTGGCCGAGCATTGAAGGCACCATTGCCACAAAATCTAATGATGCATACACGGCCATTGAGGTAGACCTGGGCCGGGCCAGTAGTGCGCTGAAGGCATCGCCAGCCAACGTGACGGAAGCCACCGCAGCGCTAGACCATCTGCAATCGACGCTGTCGCCATTTGTTGAACGCCAAACATACACGGTGTTCGATGCCGCAACCATAATTTTACGCGAAGGGCTGGAAGCCCTGCTGGTGATTGTGGCGTTGCTAGCTTTTCTGCAACGCTCCGGCAACAGTGACAAACGCCGCTGGATTTGGATCGGTAGTGCGGTAGGCGTTGTAGCAAGTATTGGCGTGGCTGTAATATTGCAAACTATTTTTAGTCGGGCTACTGCCGGACAAGACCGCGAGGTGGTTGAAGGTGTAACAGGAATTATTGCCGCTGGTTTGCTGTTTTACGTTGCTTATTGGCTGCACAACAAATCGAATATCAACGCGTGGCGAAAATACATCAATACCCGTACCACGCAAGCTTTGGCCAGAGGTAGTATTTTCGGGTTGGCATTTCTCTCTTTTTTGGCCGTATTCCGTGAAGGGGCCGAAACTGCGGTATTCTACCTGGGCATGGTCTCAGCCATTTCCCTTCAGAATTTGGCGCTAGGGTTGAGTCTGGGCGTCGGTATTTTGGTACTGGTGGCTATATTAGTTTTACGCGTGGGAATGAAATTGCCGCTTCGCCCGTTCTTTCGCGTGGCCGGAGCATTGGTCTACTACCTGGGCTTCAAATTTCTGGGAACAGGGATCCACGCATTACAAGTGAGTAATGTCCTGCCGACCTCTGCGATCAAGTTGGGGCCTACTATCCCGTTCTTTGGTATTTATCCCACGTGGGAATCCATTGGCCCGCAACTGCTATTATTGGCTGCCGCAGGGGTAGTATACTGGTATATACAAACGCAAGAACGACAGATGGCGCATCAGAGCAGCGAAGTAAGTTTGTGAGCTACCCAATGCGCCTGCCCCGCCCGTGCCCCGTATGGGGTGAATGGGGTAGAAGTTGTTGGGCTTTGCGGGCTGTGCCATAAAGATGAACTGTTCAGCGTGCAGGATGTTACCTTCGACGTTCCTGCCGACCGCACCTTGCAACTGCGTCGCGACTAAAAATCACTTGCTGACATCAGTGGGGAGTCGTATTTTCTCATAGAACAATCAGTTAAATATCAGACAATTGAGCCCATCTATGGGGACAGACCAGTGGTCTGTCCCTACCCATAACGAATCGTTTCATCCCATTGTCTGAAATCTAAATGCTTTCACTATTATGTCTCATCTTATTGTCGCCCGCGGCGATACTATTTCCCTGCCAACAAGCGTCCCCCGGCTACCACCATTATTACCAGCCCGATGCTCCCCACGCACACCAAACTGCTCACTACCGCCCACAGCCACGCCGGTAACTCGGTGAGATGTACGGCTTCGCCCGTCGCCACAACCGATGATGTCACCGCCACATCCGGTTCCGGTTGGAACAATTCGGGCAACCAATCGAGCTGTTGTGGGTCAGGGTCGAAAGCGTTCATCGCTTGCACGACGCCGTTTTCATCAGTGACCACCTGTTGTCCCGGCTGTATGTCCACCGCGCTAAAGGCATTCATCACTCGCGGACTGCCGTCATACGTTTTGATGGTGACGGTCTCTCCGGCAACGTCAACCGTCAGCAGCGAGTGAATATTCACCCCCCAGCAGGACAGGTGCGGCGTGGTATCGATGTTCGTCACCCGATAATAGTCGCTGATGAGCCTGTCCGCCGTCTGGGGCGAATAGGTCGGCATGGCACACACCGCTTCGCCGGCGGTAGTGCCCATCTGGGTGGTGTTCGCCAACTCGGTGGTCACCGTTGAGATAAACAACCCGGCTGCCCGCTCGGCTGCTTCGGCACCGATATTGGACACGGCGGTTAATCCCTTTTGCACCAACACTTCCAACCTATCTTCAAGAACATCCGATACCTGTTCATCAATGGCTTGTTGAATGCGGTTATGCAAAATGTAGCCGTATCCTGTTTTTAACCCCTCTGCCGCGCCGAATAAATACTGGGTGCAGCCCAAACCCATACTGCCACGATTGAATTCGGTGCATCGTCCCCGCACCCCAAAACGTGTGCCGTCCAAATAGGTAAACATCGCATACGATTTGTCATCCGTGGTTTTGCCGTCTGCCGTGTACATCGTCAGCATATCGCCGTACTGCAACACGGCATCTTGCTGCAACAGGTGGGGCGCTGTTTTTTGTTGGGGATTATCCACCGCAACGTTTCCGGCAACACCCCACACATACGCCAGCGCATCCGTTTGCACATCACAATACCCCAGCGATTTTTCGTGCCAGCCCTGTGGTGTCTGGCGCATCCACACCGTTTGAAGCCTCCACCGCAGCGGGTTTTTCGCGCTGATGGGCGGTTGAATGTTCAGAAAATCGAGCCGTGCATCCAGCCGAATGACGCCGTCGGCGTCCGGCAGCACGTTCAGTTCGATGGGGTTTGTCACCCCGTGGCGATAATCTGTGAGATGGTCGCTGCGGTACGGCGACCGGGGACGCAGCCACAGCAGACTGTCGGCGTGTGGATATGGCGTCCGCTGTTCATTCCACGATAGTCTCACCTGCACATAATCGCCGCCGGTGATAGCCGGCGATTTTCCCTGCGCATCCAACGGGCGGATTTGAAATGTCAGCGGTGCCCACTGATTCCACCCTACTGCACAGTCCAGCCGGTATTGCGGCGTTTCGGGGGCCGGGGCGGGCGCAGTCAACCCGTTTTCGGCGCTCACATCGTGCAGGGTTTGATACCATGTCTGCAAATCGGGTCCCGGATTGAATGCCAACGGACAATCGGCATAGCCCAAGGTAGCAATTTGTTCTGGTTGTGCCCCCACTCGCCCATAGTTTGTGGTTTTTAAAATGATGAAAAATATCCAGTTGTTTTCACGCCACACAGCGCGGTCAATGCGCCCCACCGGATGGTCGAAATCAATGTTTGGGTCGTTATGGGGAATAGAGGCGGCGTGGATTTGACTGCCTTGATAAGCCACGGTATCGAGGGTGGCATCCATACCCGCCGTACGTGCGGCGGCAATTTCATCGCCAAGGAGTGGTTCAAACCCCTGATTGGCGATTGTCAGCAAATCGCGGTCGGTATCGGGGGTCACCGGGGTGATAATCACCTGCGCGGTGCTTTCGCAAAATTGATAGCGATAGGTTTCCTCCGCTGCGTCAATCACGTTTCGCACCCGCGCGGTGTAGCGCATCTCGCCCCCGCCGCTCAATTCAGCGGGAAATGCCACCTCCGACACCGACAGTTGATCTGTTTGGTGCGCGGCGAAGACTTCAAACATGGAAGCGGCATCGGCGTTGGCGCTGGGCGCGGGTAAATCCAACCGGCGCAGTAATTCTGTCAACACGGTATCGGTGGGGGACGACTGGGGAGGTGGTGCGGCGCTCAACACGATCAACGACAAAAAGAGGATCGTCAAACTGACAACACGAGAAAATTTGTGGCTCATCGTCACCTCTCCGCTAAAATGGCAGCAACAGCCCCAACAGCAAACTACTGCCGTTCAACAGCAGGCTGAGCAGCGCTGCGCTGCGCCACGTGTAATCGGGGCGCAAAATGGCACAAATGATGGCAGTTTCTGCCCCCCACACCGCCACTTCACCAACTATCAATGCTGGCAAGAAAAATTCGGTGGCCGCCGCGTTCAATGCCAGCCACAGCGCCGGCAGGGTGATGACATTTGCCAGCAGCACCACGCTCAACAACCGCCCCGCAGGTTGTTTGCGCCACATGGCAACCGCTGCCGCCACCAGTAGCTCCAGCGCAATGGTCGCCGGTATCTGCGGCGAAAAATAGCCACCCACCAACAAAAACGGCAGGCTGACGCCCCAAATTGCCAGCAGCCACCCTTTCGCGGTGGCAAAAGTAACTGGCTGCCATCGGGCTTTTAATACCAATGCCACCAAAATGACCAGTATCGCGCCTGCCAGCACCACCGCCAAACAACTGCCGGCAATACTGCCAAAAATTATCCAGCCCATAGCGTTAACCCCGCCTCGTTGTTCGGTAACCACCAGCCGGTCAGCTTCCACCGTCACCTGATAGCGCGCTTCAAAATATTTCTTGCCGAAGACATTGCTTTCGCGCACAGTGCCATCGGCAAAACGCAGCCACAGACGGTGGTACGGTTTGTATCCGTATGCCAGTGATGAACAGTTGTCGTTTTGGCAGGTAAACTGTTGAGGTCCCATCTCCGGGAGGGGTTCGGCATCAGCGCAGCCAGCCGTGCTGCACTCCAGCAACACCCCATCGGTAACGGCAGGGGGTGGGTCGATATGGTACACCAGCGTAAAAACCATCGACGGCTTGGGTCCCATATCGGCGCGAGTGGGACGGGGCAATGCCAGTAGCAGCGTCGTCAGAAAAACAAAAAAGATTGCATACCGCCATATCTTCGCAACTTGCTGGACTATCTGCTCCATCGCGCATCCCTTTCTATTGGCTGACAGTAACTATTCAGTTACACAGAGAAACACAGAGAAAACACAAAGATACACAAAGAAAAAATAATTATTTTTATAAAAAATCTCTGTGGTCTCTGTGAAACCTCGGTGATTCTCTGTGTTCCGGTAAACACCCTGAATAGGTGTTGTTCAGCAATTCGTCACGCTACAGGTGTGACCTACATAATTTATGCAAGTTTATAACCACTTATGCAAGAAGTCTATTTTCTATTTGCGGCGTGAAAGTTCATTCGCGTATATTTTACCGAGTGTGTCAGCGTGTTCCCGCGTCCAGTCGGTGAGGCGGGTCTGCCCGGCGGGGGGCGCGTCCACATACAGCAGATCAGCCATCAACCCCTCAATTTCGGGACGGGTGATCATCACGTCGCCCACAATTTTGCCGATGAACCATCCCGCCAGATATCCCGCCAGCGGCGGCACAGGGATGATGGGTCGCCGCACACCGATGATTTCGCCGATAGTTTGCGCCAGTTGGCGATAGGTAAAAGTCTCGGGTCCGATGGCGTTGATGATGACGTTCTCCCGAGTTGCACCCTGTTCTACCGCCAGTTTCGCCAAGTCATCCACGTAAATGGGCTGCAAGCGATAACTCCCATCGCCAAACACACCGAACACGGGCAGATGGCGTAATGCCCAGGCGATGTTGTTGATGAGAATATCCTCTTTACCAAAGAGTACCGTGGGGCGGAGAATGGCGTACGAGACCCCGGAATCCACCAGGGCGCGTTCGAGCCGCGCTTTGCCGCTAAAATATTCCAACGGCGAATCTTCGCCAGGGTTGGTGATGCTGACGTGCACAATACGCGCCACTCCGGCAACTTTTGCCGCGTTGAAGAGGGTCAGCGTATTTTGCACTGCCTGCTCATGGGTGAAGTTTTTGTGGTTAAAGCGCACCCAATAGGTATTATACAAAACCGACACGCCACGCAGGGTGTCGGTCAATTTTTCGGGTTGGTCAAAATTAAAGGGAAACGCCTGCACACGCTCACCGAACGGGTTGGGACGATGTAGCGAATTGGTCAGCGTGATGACCTGCTCGCCAGCATCCAGCAAGCGGCGAGCGATATATTTTCCCGAATAGCCAAACGCGCCGGTAACCGCATGAATTTTTTTCACAGTCATTTTATTTCCGCGCCAGCATCGGCCCCAGCGGGCGCCCGCCGAACAAATGCATGTGTAAATGGAACACTACCTGCCCACCGTGTTTGTTGCAATTCACCATCAGCCGATAGCCATCTTCGGCAATCCCTTGCTCTGCGGCAATTTGCGCCGCTACCACAAACAAGTGACCCAGGTCAGCTTCGTCTTCTGGGGTAACATCGTTGACAGTGGGGATGGGTTTGTTGGGCACAATTAAAATGTGTACCGGCGCCTGTGGGTTAATGTCTTTGAAAGCGGTCACCTGGTCATCTTGATAGACAATATCGGCAGGGATTTCCTTGCGGATGATTTTTGAAAAGATAGTTTCTTCTGGCATCGGGACCTCCGGTTTCAGGTTTCGAGTTCAAGATTCAAAGTTACACGTTCATCACGCAATACACATCACGTTTCACGCATTTTTGCTCTGCCCAAATGATAATATTACCAAACCGACGAAAATTAGCAAAACGCCCGCCATTGATTGCGCTGTGAGTCGTTCTCCCAGTACAAAAATACCCAGCAGTGCAGCAGTGAATGGCTCTGCCAGCGAGAGGGTGACAGTGGTTGCCACTGGCGTTACCCGCAGTCCCCGCGCAAACAACATATACGACACGCCGGTAGCAATCACCCCTAAATGTAACACCACCACCATGCCACGCGGTTGGATAATCCACCTTAAATTTGCACCAATCAGCGTGGGCAGCAGCAACACTGCTCCCAGCGAAAAAACCACTGCCATCACGGCGTCTGGCGGCTGGTTTTTGATGAGCAGACTTTTGCTGGCAGCAGTGTACCCGGCATAGCTCAATCCCGCGCCCAACGCCAGCACAATTCCCCAGGGGTCAATGTCTGACATCTTGCCCCCCGCCACCAACAGATAGTTACCTACAATTGCCAGTACAGTTGAAACAAACCACAACCGCCCCGAACGCTCACCATGCACCAGATATCCCAGTATGCCCGCCATCACCGGCGCACTGCCGACCGCCACAATTGTGCCGACCGCCACCCCCGCTCGCGCCACGCCACCGAAAAAGGTGAGCTGGTATGCCGCCACGCCGAGCGCCGCCAGCAGGGTTGCTCGACGGGGCAAATGCCGCACCGTCGATAAATCTCCGCGCAACCAGGCCCATGCCAATAGAGTTGATCCTCCCACCACCAGCCGCATTGTGCCAATAACCGTCGACTGCGCACCCGGCGGTGCAAGCGCTTGCGACGTGCCTGTGGTTCCCCACAGCACCGCCGCCGCCAGTACCAGCCAATGCCCGGCGATGGGTTGTTTTTGGTTTTGTGTTTCGGGTTCAGTGTTCAAAGTTACAGAGTCGCACAGTTGCAATGTTGCAGGGTTGCAAGGGAACAGAATTTGCAATCACCAATCTTTTCGGCGGGCAAAGAGACTAGAAGCAGGAAGCAGGAAGTATGGGCCCAACATTTCACTTTCGCCCCTGCCCACCTGCTCACTTTCTTTTTGGTACGTTTCGCGTTTCACGAATATCCGCCACCGTGCCACCGGTCATTGTCAGCAGCTCATTGGGAGTGAGTTTGAATACTGCAAATGGCGTACCCGCTGCGGCCCAAATTTCATCATATTGTAACAGGTCCTCATCAATAAAGGTGTCGATCTGGCTGACATGCCCCAGTGGGGGAACACCACCAATGGCAAAGCCAGTGTGCATGCGGACAAAATCAGCATCAGCTTTACCTAATTTTTCCCCAATCAGACGACGCACTTTTTTCACATCGACCCGGTTGCTACCGCTGGCAATCACCAATACTGGACGTGCCGTATTTCGGGTTTTAAAAATCAGCGATTTGACAATTTGCCCCACTTCGCAACCAACAGCCTGCGCCGCTTCGGCGGCAGTGCGCGTGGATTCAGGAAATTCAATAACCTGATGAGAAAAACCTTTTTCACGCAAAATTTGCTGTACTTTTTGGGCGCTGGGTTTCAACGGGACAGGCATCGGTCACTCCTCCTTCGCCATTTATTACTTGTTATCTGTGATTTGGGTAATGATGAGCGGGCGGTTTTTGGTAACGATAATCGTATGTTCAAAATGGGCGCTGAGTGCGCCATCGGCAGTACTGATAGTCCAGCCATCTTTTTCGGTGAAAATTTTGCCGTTGCCGGCGGAAATAATCGGCTCAATGGCAATGACCAATCCCTCGTCCAACGGCTGACTGTACCGGCGAAGGTAGAAATTTGGCACGGTGGGGGCTTCGTGGATGGTCTTACCCAGGCCGTGTCCGGTGAGTTGGGGAATGACGGTGAAGCCATGTTTGCGCACCTCGCGCTCTACCGTGCGCCCAATGTGATTGAGGGGACGGCCTGCCCGCGCCACCAGCAACGCTTTGTTCAACGCTGAGCGAGTCGCAATGATCAGGCGCTGCCCCAGCCGGGTCAGCGGTGGAATCTGCACTGTAATGGCCGCATCGGCAATGTAGCCGTTCAACTCGGCGGTCACGTCAATGGTCACCAAATCGCCGGGGTGGATGGTGCGGCCATTGGGCACGCCGTGAACCACCTGCTCATTCACACTGAGGCAGGTTGTGCCGGGGAAATCGTAGACCAACCGGGGAGCTGAGCGTGCGCCGTGTTTTTCCAAAAATTGCGCCCCCACATCGTCTAATTCGGCGGTGGTCATCCCCGGACGCAGGGCCGCCTCCATTGTTTTGATAGTCAACGCAACAATTCGGCCCGCTTTCTGCAACGCTTCAACATCTCTGGGCGTAACAATGGTCAATAGTTATTCTCCAATTTTTGTGTCTATTCAGATAAGGGGGCAATTTCTCCGGAAGTTTAGAATTTTCGGGAAGAGGAACAGGTTACCCCATTTTTTTACAAAAATGGTAACTGCAAAGATTGTACCACGCTGCCAATTGTCTTCAGTACCGGCTCAGGGAATATTCCTCCCAGCGTCAGGCCGGCCATCAACAGCACCATTAAAAATCTCAAAGACCAGTACTGCGCTTCGGTGACAGGGCGAGCATTGCGCTCGCGCTGCAGCAAAGCGCGCAAAGCGCGGATATACCCCACCGTTACCCCCAGGCTGCCAAGCAGAATGATAAAGGGCAACCGTGTATCGATATTTTGCACAGCTTGTAATAGCAGCCAACGCGAAACGAATCCGCCCGTTAGCGGCGCGCCGGCCAATGCCGCCCCCCCTACCATCAACCCCGCAACAGAAATAGACCACAGCTAACCCAATCCACGCGCCTGGGCAAAGGAATCGCTGTGGGCTTGCTGTTGGATGAATGCGCTGGCCGATCCTACAAGCACCAGCGCCGCCGCACGCACCAGCAGACTAAACAACACAACGCTCACACCTAATCGCGTGTCTACCCCCAACGCCAGTAGTCCATTCCCCAAATCGAACAATGTGGCATACCCCATTAATGGACCAAAAGCTGTTTGCGCACTGGCAAACACACCCCCTAACACCACACTGAATATGCCCCCCACAAAAATCACTTCCTGTGCATGGGGCATTTCTACCAACCAGGGAGATACAGCCAACAAACGCAGTAAAATAATTGTGGCTACAATTGGAAAGACAACAAAAACAAAGGCGGCAATCCCCGGTTTAGCTTCTTGCGCTACGGCGCTGATCCAGCCGTGCAAGGGCGCTACTCCCAACCACAACGCAAACCCGCCTGCCACCAGCAACCCCATCCGAATGGCAAATGCGGGGTTATTTAAATTGTCTCGATAAACATCGTGCTGCCAGGCCACAAGCAAAAATAGTGGCACGGCCAGCGTCATCATTACCAAAAATCTAAGTGCGCCCCGCACCGACCCAATACGTCCGCCCTGAATAATAAATACCGTCAGCAGGACGGCAATCTCTATCAGCAAAGCAGCAATCCCGATGTGTCGGCTTGCCATTGCCAGCCCTAACAGGGCTACAATCACCAGGCCCAACGGATAGAATGTCCATCCTTGTGAGACATTTAGCGACAAAACAAAAAGGCTCGCTGTAGAAACCAGCAGTACCACCATAATGTACCCCCAAAGCTGGTCCACAACAAATAACCGTCCTAGCAGGTAAAATTCATCTGCCGGTGGGTTGTGCTTGATCAGGTAAGCCACCGCCAAAGCAACCAACACGGCCAGCCAGCCACCTACACGCCAACGGCGCAAAAAATAAATCGGGGGGACAAAAATCAAGGTGATCAGCGCCATCCACCCTGTTGAAGTCAGCGCACTCAAGAATCTTCCTCCACCATCACACTCTGAATCGTCGCCAGATAGCCAATGGCTAGCGTTAGCAACAGGTTCACCCCCCCCCACAACCCTATCACCAGCAAACTCCCTTCCAGTGTGGTGTACCACAGTTCAAAACCGGTCAGGGCCGTTAAGATACCTTGTCCAATTTTCAGCGGATTTTCGCTTAGCATGAGCAACAACACACCGGCCAGCAACAACCAATAAACCGCAATAGAGATGGGGTTTGGCAATGCAGGGATGGGGTACGTTTGTGCCAGCGAAATTGCCGAAACAGCCATCAACAACACGGCCATCAACCTAAAAACTCGGCCCGGGGGAAGCACCTCCCCTCTCTGGCTGGGCCTCCCCAGCAAGGCCCTGATGCCGTGCCTGCTGCGATCGGAAACCGTGAAGCGATGTCGCCAATCCGCCTGCCGCGCCGAAAGGTACAGCATCAACCCAATGAACACCCCTACCAGCACCTTTGCAAAAGCAATCTCTATTCGCACCAGATGAGCCAGCGCAACCCCCAGCGTTAAATATTGCAACACCAACGTTCCCACCGATACACGCCAGTCTCGCACTAGAACCAGCACGCTACCGGTTAAAAAGAACAATAACACCGTGTATTCCAGAGGAAGCCGATTAATTAACCCAAAAACATCGTGCAATGTTGGAATGTTCACTGCAAAATCACCACCAGTATTCCAATCAGCGTCATTAAAAATGCCCAGCCCAAATAATGCTCACCTTCTACAATGGCTTTAAATCTTAGCACAACCCAACGACCCCAATTTGCAGCGGTTTGCAGCACCGGCCACAGCCAGCTTAAGCGCAAAATTGTTTCGATGGTTTCTGGCGACAGCGACAGTTGCCGCAAAATAAAGGGGCGTCCGTAGCCAAGCCCGGTGGCCAGCGCCCAAACCAAAGCCAGATTCAGCAGCGTTGTTACCCCCAAAGATTGATTTTGCCCTGTGGCAAACCCCACGAAGGGAAGGCCGGTAATAACATTGAATGTTACACCTGCCACCCCTGGCAACAAAAATGGAATGGTCAGCATCAATGCTGTCCACAACGCTACCTCCTTTTTATCCTGTCCCGCAAGCAGAATGCGCCAGTAATGGTACAGCACTGAAAAACCCAACCCCTCCGCAACCAGCACCAGCGCCAGAATCCCCTGTCGATTATGTTGCAAAAGGTTGGTGTAAAGCCCATAATGTGCCACCCAGCCAAAGGTAAAAGGGAAGCCCACCACCGTTACCGTCGCCAAAACTGGCGCAGCATAAATCCACAGCCAATGTCGTTCCAAAAAATTTGGTCGCCCCACGCGCGGGGTGAGCCACAACGCCCCCAACGCCAGGGTGTACCCCAAGCCCAGTGCAATCGCCACGCTGGCAGGCAACGGTGAAATCAGCAACACCAACCCGGGCTGGGTTATGCTCATGCGCAACAATTTTTTGCGAATGCCTTCCTCCTGGGAACTTCCCAACCAGGCCAATGACGCATTTAACAACACCGTAACGCCAACCAAAACTTGGACAGTCATAGGAACGGAAATGCGCAAAAAACGGGCCGTAACGTAAACGCCAATGGCGGTACTTAACGCAATCCAAACCATCGCTTCTGCGCCGGCCAATTTTGCTTTTGCCCAGATATTTGTTTCCACAAAGGGGAACAATCCTAACCTCAGCCAAAGCGCCAGCGCCAGCACACCACCGCCAATCGTCGCCGTGGCAGATAGCCCGGCCAGCATTAGCGCGCCAGTGGTCAGCACCGACAAAAAAAGACGTGCCAGCGCCAGCGCTCGCTGTTGATGATGGAGCCAGTAGAGGCTGCCCAGCAAATCGAACATTAACAAAGCGTAGCTAAAGCCAATGCCATTGGCGGCAATAAACACTGTTGCAGCACTTCCACCCAGCGCTAACAAGGCCGCATAATCGGTAATTTGCTGGCCCCAAAACGATGCCAGCAGCAGCAACACCGGCACAAATAGGAATGCCATGCTCAGCCCATCTAACCGAATAGTGAGACTGTCTCCAGTACCCCAGGTCGCCAGAACCAGTGGTGGGTCAGAAAAGCCACTGTTCAATCCCAGTGCAATGCGAGCGGCAAGCAGCAAAAAAATCGCTCCCACAATCCCCAGGCCGATGGTTGATTTTACGTGCGGGCTAACCTGTCTTTGCCGCAAATTAAGATTGAGCAACAGTACTATCAACGTGCCAGCAAAAAAGAGTAATGCTGGCGCCAGTGGAGAAATCAGCAATACGTTCATAAGCACGCTATTGTATCATAAGGCCAACAATGGGGCGAATGGCAAAGAGAGAGAGACGAACTTTTGCAATTTTGTGCGGCTATATTATCATATCTCTAAAATCCTTAACCAAACGCTGGAACAAAGTACCCGATGATCACCATTGCTGTAGGCTCAGAAAATCCCGTAAAACTGGCGGCGGCAAAGGCCGTATTGAGCCGCGCGTTTCCACAGGCAACCTTTGTCCCGATCTCTGTCCCCAGCGGCGTGCCCGACCAACCCTGGGGCGATGACCAAACCCGGCAAGGCGCGCTGAATCGAGCGCGGGCGGCATTGGCTGCCACCGCCGCCGATTTTGGGTTGGGGCTGGAAGGCGGGGTGAAAGAAACCCCCATCGGGGTGATGACCTGTGCCTGGTGTGCCATTGTTACCCCCAATGGCAGAACCGGCTTCGGCGGCGGCCTGAATATGCTACTCCCCCTGGAAGTTGCCGCTGCGCTGCGGAATAACGGTGAACTCGGCCCGGCGATGGACGCTTTGGCAAATGACCACAATACCAAGCAAAAACAGGGCGCTATTGGCATCCTCTCCAATGGGCTTTCCAGCCGCCAGGCAGCTTACGAGCAATTGGTGGCGATGGCCGCTGCACCCTTTGTCACGCGGTATTATGATGAGAGGAAAAAACTGAAATAGACCCAATCGCTTGCTATAGCCTATCCTGCACGCTAAAATATCATATTGCTCCAATACACCGGCGCTTGCGCCGCAACATAATTAGAGCCTCCAAATTGGCTACGAATAGCGTAACCCTGCTTACGGATTCTATTCATTCACAACGATACAATAAGTGAGTGAGTGAGGCCTGTGTCTCCGCATGTTTTGCTGCAACCAGTCAAAAGATTTCGCACATTAAACTGAAGTCAGAATGAAAACAGCAATTTTTACCGGACATATTCCTAAAAAAAGCGACTAATCACCCTTATGTCATTGCGAGGCGCGCTTTTTGCGCCGCAGCAATCTCCTATTCGCAAGGAAGGCGATTGCTCTTCGACAGGCTCAGAACAGGCTTTCGCTTCGCTCGCAATGACAGCCTTAACAGTTACGAAAAAACTATTGTTTTCAAACTGAACGCGGTTTAGGGGGCAATATTGTGAATAATACCATCGAATTTCAACGGTTGTTGGCTCACCGCAGCGGCGCGGCGGACTGGAAACAGTGGGGCCCTTACCTCAGCGAACGAGCCTGGGGAACCGTGCGCGAGGATTACAGTCCCCACGGCTCCGCCTGGGATTTCTTGCCACACGACTATGCCCGCAGCAAAGCCTATCGCTGGGGCGAAGATGGGTTGGCCGGCATCAGCGACCGCAACCAATACCTCTGCTTTGCGTTGGCCCTGTGGAACGGACGCGACCCCATTTTGAAAGAGCGGTTGTTTGGGTTGACGGGATCAGAAGGCAATCACGGCGAAGATGTGAAAGAGGTTTATTTTTATCTGGACAGCACGCCGACCCACAGTTATCTGAAAATGCTGTACAAATACCCGCAAGTTGAATTCCCCTACACAAATTTGGTGCTTGAAAATCGGGAGCGGGGACGGAGTGATTTTGAATACGAGCTACTGGACACCGGTGCCTTCGTCGGGCATCGCTATTTTGATGTGCTGGTGGAATATGCCAAAACCACGCCAGAAGATATACTCATCCGCCTGACCATTACCAACCGGGCAGCACAGCCCGCCACCTGCACCCTTTTGCCAACGCTCTGGTTTCGCAACACCTGGCGTTGGGGGTACGCTTCCGGGCCACGAGGCTACGTACCCGGCAAGCCATTGTTGCGCCAAATCGACGGGCCAGATGGCGCCCTGGCGGTGGAAACCACACACCCCACACGGGGAACATATTTTTTGTACGCCGAACACGCCGCCGATCTCCTATTCACCGAAAACGAAACGAATACTCAGCGACTTTATGGGCAACCGAACAGTAGCCCTTTTGTGAAAGATGCCTTTCACCGCTATCTCGTCCACGGCGAGCAAGAAGCGGTCAACTCGCAGCACCAGGGAACTAAAGTTGCCGCGCAATACACGCTCAACATCGCTCCGAACCAATCGCAAACCATTCGCCTGCGACTGTCACACCAAACCCATGCCAATCCGTTTCAGGGATTCTCCCCAACTTTTTCGCAACGCGCCGCCGAAGCCGATGCATATTACCGCGCAATCCAAAAACCGGGGCTGAGCGACGACGAAAAACACGTGCAGCGGCAAGCATGGGCGGGGATGTTGTGGTCAAAACAACTTTACTATTACGATATTGAACAGTGGCTCGACGGCGACCCCGGCACGCTACCGCCAGCCACACGCCGCAATGGGCGCAACCACGATTGGACCCATTTGAATAACTTTGACATTATCTCTATGCCCGATAAATGGGAGTACCCCTGGTTCGCCGCATGGGATTTGGCGTTTCACTGCCTGCCACTGGCGCTGGTGGATGCAGCATTTGCCAAAAAGCAGTTGCTGCTGATGACCCGCGAATGGTATATGCACCCCAACGGACAGCTTCCGGCCTACGAGTGGGCGTTTGGCGACGTGAACCCACCCGTACACGCCTGGGCTGCGTGGCGCGTGTACAAAATTGACGCCAGACAGCACGGCACTGCCGACCGTGATTTTTTGGAGAGCATCTTCCACAAGTTGCTTCTGAATTTTACGTGGTGGGTCAACCGCAAAGACGCCGACGGCAACAACATTTTTCAGGGCGGTTTTTTGGGCCTGGATAACATCAGTTTGTTTGATCGCAGCGCGCTGCTTCCCACCGGCGGCCACATCGACCAGGCGGACGGCACAGCCTGGATGGGGGCATACTGCTTGACCATGCTCAAGATTGCACTGGAATTGGCCCGTCACAACCCGGTGTATCAGGATTTGGCAACCAAGTTTTTTGAACATTTTTTGCGTATTGCCCACGCAATGACCAATTGCGGCGGCAAAGGTCATTGCCTGTGGGACGCCGAGGACGACTTTTACTACGATGCTCTCCATCTGCCCGATGGTCACATTATGCCGCTGAAAGTTCGCTCAATGGTTGGTCTACTGCCTCTCTTTGCCGTGGAAACTATTGAGCCAGATGTGCTGGATGCGCTGCCTGATTTCACCCGACGCATGCACTGGTTCATTACCAATCGCCCCCATCTGAGTGGGAACATGGCCAGTGTAGACGTGCCCGGCGTGGGTCAGCGACGATTAACGGCCATCCTCACCCGCAAGCGACTCGTCCGGGTGCTGCAAGTGATGCTCGACCCCAATGAATTCCTGTCCGATTACGGCATCCGTTCCCTGTCCAAACGCCACCAAGCGCACCCGTACAGCCTGCAACTCAATGGGCAAACCTACTCTATTGCCTACGAACCCGCCGAGTCGAATAGCGGATTGTTCGGCGGAAACTCAAACTGGCGTGGGCCGGTGTGGTTCCCCATCAATTATTTAATCATTGAATCGCTGCAAAAGTTTCACCACTATTACGGTGATAGTCTGAAAGTGGAATGTCCTACCGGTTCCGGGCAGATGATGACGCTCAACGAAGTGGCAACCGACCTCTCTCGACGGTTGATACGCCTGTTTTTACGCGATTCTCAGGGACGGCGCCCGGTGTATGGGGGACAACACCTCTTCCAAACGGATCTCCATTGGCGAGATCACATTCTTTTCTACGAGTATTTCCACGGCGACAACGGGGCTGGGCTGGGGGCAAGCCACCAAACCGGCTGGACAGGGTTGGTGGCAAAACTCATCCAGCAATCAGGAGGTGCGCATGCTTGATTTTGGACGTGATATTTGCAACAATCTACCCGCTGCTGAGGCCAGGGAATGGCTGGTGACAAATGGCATCGGCGGCTTTGCCTGTGGCACCGTCGCCGGAACGCTGACACGTCGCTACCACGGCTTGCTTGTCGCCGCACTCAGACCGCCGCTGGGGCGTACGCTGCTGCTGACCAAATTGGATGAGACGGTCATCTACCACAAGCGCATTTATCCCCTGTTTGAAAATCACTGGCACAAAACCACTCCCAAACCCGGCGGCGTTTTTCATATGGAACGCTTCCACCTGGAAGGCACAGTTCCGGTATGGACGTTTACCTGTGGCGACGCCCTGCTGGAAAAACGGGTTTGGATGCAGTCTGGCGCCAACACAACATACATCCGTTATGATGTGCGCCGCAGCACAGCACCCATTACCCTGACCGGCAAGGCGATAGTCAACTATCGGGATTATCATAGCAGCACCCACGCCAGCAACTGGCAAATGCAAATCACCCCAACGGCACACGGTTTGCAAATTGTCGCGTTCAGCGGCGCTACCCCATTCTATTTATTGAGCAACCAGATTGAACTTGTCCCCAAGCACGAGTGGTATCACAACTACTACCTGAGCATTGAATCTTACCGTGGATTACCTGCTGTGGAAGATCATTTGCATGCGGGCACATTCCAGGCAACACTGCAACCGGGCCAATCGATCACCCTGGTTGCGACGACAGAATCGACTCCCAATCTGGACGGCGCGACAGCTTATAGTGAACGGCAAGACTATGAACAACAACTCATCGCACGATCAGAAGCCGAGCGAGAGCCTGCCCCAGACGAGGCTCCCGTTGTCCGCCGCTTGACCCTGGCCGCCGATCAATTCATTGTCTGCCGCCGCATGCCGGACGATCCGGATGGACGCTCAATTTTGGCCGGATACCCCTGGTTCGGCGACTGGGGGCGCGACACAATGATTGCGCTCCCCGGACTGGCACTCAGCACAGGGCGACCCGAAGTTGCCCGCAGTATTCTCACAACCTTCGCCCGTTTTGTTGACCAGGGCATGCTCCCCAACCGCTTTCCAGACACGACCGAAATACCAGAATACAACACCGTTGACGCCACATTGTGGTATTTTCACGCCATCTACCAATACCTGCGCCACACCGCAGACAATGCGCTGGCAGCAGAACTGTACCCTGTTCTGGTTAATATCATCGACTGGCACAAACGAGGTACGCGCTACAACATTCACGTTGACACAGACGATGGTCTGTTGTACGCGGGCAAAGAGGGCATGCAACTCACGTGGATGGATGCCAAAGTCGGCGATTGGGTGGTTACACCGCGTATTGGCAAGCCGGTTGAAATCAATGCCTTGTGGCACACGGCCTTGCACGTTATGGCGTATTTATCGCAAAAATTGGGCAAGACTCAAGCAGCACAATTGTATAAACAAGAAGCGGCACGAGTGGCAAAAAACTTTCGGCGACGCTTCTGGTTTGCGGATGGCGGCTATCTTTACGATGTAATTGACGGCCCCAACGGCAACCCCGACCCCAGTTTGCGCCCGAATCAAATTTTCGCAGTTTCGTTGCCTTTTGCCCTGCTCAGTGCTACGCAATCCAAATCTGTGGTTGATGTTTGTACCCGTCATCTGCTCACACCGCACGGACTGCGCAGCCTTGCCCGACGCGAGCCAGCGTACATAGGTCGTTACGGTGGCGGGCAGCGCCAACGAGATAGCGCGTATCACCAGGGAACTGTGTGGGCATGGCTAATGGGTCCCTTCGTCAGAGCACATCTGCGGGTGTACCGCGATCCCGCACTGGCGCATTCGTTTTTGCAACCACTCATTCGACAACTGGCAAGTCATGGCGTTGGCAGCCTCAGCGAAATTTTTGATGGCGATCCGCCATTCACACCACGCGGTTGTTTTGCCCAGGCGTGGAGCATCGCCGAGGTTTTGCGTGCCGTGACGAGCCGTCAGCCTGATTGAGTCTACTCCCAATAAGCACCCTGTTATCTCCCCTTTGTATCAGGGCTGTTGCACCTGTGCCCTTTGGGTGCACTCCCCCCTTC
>CAYPUV010000053.1:0-18876 GCA_964413895.1 uncultured Anaerolineaceae bacterium | reverse complement strand
TGGGGGGTGTCCCTCCACTTCCTTCTTCGCGCCACACGCACCAGATAAAACCAGAGGGTTTCAGAGGGGCCGCCGATGGCGCAGGGAGTGTGGGGGGTGTCCCTCCACTTCCTTCTTCGCGCCACACGCACCAGATAAAACCAGAAGGTTTCAGAGGAGAGGAAAAGGAATAGTTTTTAATGCCCATTGAAAATTTATTAATGAATAAAGTTGCGATCATCACAGGTGCAGGGCGTGGCATTGGTAAAGCCACTGCCCGCTTGTTCGCGCAGGCAGGCGCTGCTGTGGTTCTTGCAGCCCGCACCGCCAGCGAAATCAATGCCGTCGCAGAAGAGATTAGAGCATCGGGGGGGAAAGCGCTGGCCATCCCCACCGATGTAACTCGTCAATCTGATATTGACCAGCTCATCATTCTGACGATGCGCGCGTTTCATCACATTGATATTTTGGTGAACAATGCCGCCGTTTTATCTCCCATTGGAAAAACGTGGGAAGTGGACCCCGGCGAATGGCAAAAACTCATCAACATCAACGTGATTGGCCCGTACTTGTGCGCCCGTGCAGTACTGCCCCATCTGCTTGATCGGGGCGATGGTCACATTATCAACGTTACATCCGGCGCTGCCCGGCGTGATTTTGTAGGCTGGAATGCCTACTGTACCAGCAAAGCGGCTTTAGACCGCTTTACATCTGTACTGGCCAAAGAAGTTGAACACAAAAACATTGTGGTGTGTGGAATGAGTCCCGGCGCAACAGATACAGCCATGCAAACGCAGATTCGGCAGGTCAACGCGGGCGCTTTTCCGCTGGCAAATTACTTCCGCGATCTATACGA
Organism: uncultured Anaerolineaceae bacterium; assembly: GCA_964413895.1. Lineage (GTDB taxonomy): Bacteria > Chloroflexota > Anaerolineae > 4572-78 > 4572-78 > JANTHQ01. Next base: position 18,041 of record CAYPUV010000053.1, on the reverse strand, counting down.
ACAAGGCCGGCTGAACACGCCGGAAGATGCCGCCCGGCTCAACCTGTGGCTGGCTTCTCGCACCGACCAGAACGGGGCCATCGTTGCCCTAGCCGATCAGGCAGTGCAAGCACAATTGGCAAAAGACCTTGCCTAAACTGAAGTCAGAACGAAAACAGCAATTTTTTCAAATATGTCATCAGAAACTATTGTTTTCAAATTGAACGCAGTTTAGCTGCGTAACAAGGCGCTTTTTAGTGCAATTCCAAGAGACGTTTTCGGGGACACATACATTGTTTCAAAATAATGTAGTGACAGAACAGTGCTCTGTCACTACAACCACACGGTTCTTGACGGAAATATGATGCACGAATTTCTGGCTTGAAATTGCATTAGTGACAAAGCCGCGTTCTTCGCCTGCACACAGCATCACACCTTCGAGTCAACACTTTCAGCAATTAAACGCTGAGTAGCTACAATTCATCTAAACACTATTTAGGAGGCAAAACTCAAATGGCTTACGACAAAGTCGTCGTCCCCAAGGATGGCAAAAAAATTGAGGTTAAAAACGGCAAGCTGGTTGTGCCAGATAACCCCATTATCCCTTTCATTGAAGGAGATGGCATTGGCCACGATATAACCACAGCGTCGCAGCGGGTGCTCAATGCGGCTGTGCAAGCCGCTTACGGCGGTCAGCGTAAAATTTCCTGGATGGAGATTTACGCCGGCGAAAAAGCCGCCAAAATTTATGCGGGCAATTATATGCCCCAGGAAACCTTCAAGGCAATTAAAGAGTTCATCGTCGCCATTAAAGGTCCATTGACCACCCCCGTGGGCGGCGGCTTCCGCAGCTTGAACGTCACCCTGCGCCAAACGCTCGATCTGTATGCCTGTGTGCGGCCGGTACGCTGGTTCAAAGGCATCCCCAGCCCGGTAAAACACCCGGAATACGTGAATATGATTATCTTTCGTGAAAATACAGAAGACGTGTATGCGGGAATTGAATATGAAAGCGGCACGCCGGAAAACAAGAAACTGGCCAAATTCTTGCGCGAAGAACTGGGGGCCAACTTCTTTGCAGGAGCCGGCATTGGCATTAAACCGGTTAGCGCCTTTGGCAGCAAACGACTGGTGCGCAAAGCTATTCAGTATGCTGTAGACAACAAGCTCCCCAGCGTTACCTTAGTCCATAAAGGAAATATACAGAAATACACCGAAGGCGCATTCCGCAAATGGGGGTACGAAGTAGCGGCGGAAGAGTTCGGCGACGTCACCATCACCGAAGCAGAATTGTGGGAAAATTATGACGGTGTGCAACCAGCAGGGAAGATTGTTATTAAAGACCGCATTGCAGACATCATTTTCCAGCACGCCCTGCTGCGCCCCAAAGAGTTCAGTGTATTGGCAACCACCAACCTCAACGGTGATTACCTCAGCGACGCGCTAGCCGCTCAAATAGGCGGTATGGGCATTGCCCCCGGCGCCAACATCGGCGATTTCATTGGCCTGTTTGAAGCCACCCATGGCACCGCCCCCAAATATACCAACCTCGATAAAGTCAATCCCAGTTCCCTGCTGCTTTCTGGCGTCATGATGCTTAATTACATGGGCTGGAAAGAAGCCGGTGAACTAATCGACAAAGCCATTGAAAAGACCGTGGCACAGAAAATCGTCACTTATGATTTTGCCCGCCAGATGGAAGGAGCCACCAAAGTAAAAACATCTGAATTCGCCAGCGCCTTAATCAAGAATATGTAACTCACCTTACGCAGTCGAGGATTTGACAAAATCAGATATGTTAAAATTGAGGTAAAAAGTCCAAATTTGCGGATATTCCCCATCCCCCCTGTGTTCCCCCCTTCCCGGCGGGAAGGGGGGAGTGATAGAAAGCGAGGGGGAAATACCACAATTGTAGACATTCTAAATTTGTCAAATTTTAAACTGCGTAAGGTCAGTATGTAATTAGTTTTCGGCCTGGCAGATTGCTAATGGTCTGCCAGGCTGGCAAGGGAATACAAGATGAACCTGAATCAGGCACAAAAAATCAAACTGACCATCGGTGCAATCGTCGGCGCGGTACTGGGCGTGGGAGCGACGTGGTTGCTTATGCGCGCTCCCAGCGATCTTGACGACGGCGAATCGCCCAAACCACTTTCGGCAAAGGAAATTCTAGGTCTTACAGGAACCATCGCCGCTCTCATTAGGGGGCTAGACGACTTTAGAAGAAGGTTATAAAAAATAGAAAGGAGAAAAAATGAGTAACAATGTTTACAAATTAATTGAGCTGACCGGCACCTCGGACGCGAGTCTGGAAGATGCCATTGAAAACGCCGTGAACAAAGCCGCTCAAACCGTGCGTAATATGAGCTGGTTCGAGGTGATTGAAACGCGCGGCGCAATAAAAAACAACAAAGTTTCCCAATGGCAGGTAACGCTCAAAGTAGGTTTTTCGCTAGAAGACTAGCGTTGCCCTAGTCTCCGCCAAACACCTCTTTCAACCGCTCCACCACCGTTCGCGGACGCAAAATTATAGCCAGTCGAGGGTCTAGTGGGAATTCATAGCCCGCTAAATATGCTGTTGTCGCTTCTCTTCCGGCAGCAACCAGTTTTCGGTAGGTTTCGTTTTCATCATCCGCGTTGAGGTCAAAATCGGTTGCCAACACACAGCAATCACAAACGCTTATTGTGCGTTGCAAATCAACTTTGCTGCTCTCCAGCGTAACAGACTGAGCCTCCACCAACGCTTCAAACAACCGCTCGATATAAGACAAAACGTTGGTAATGGGTCGGGTAGCGTTGGGGCAATCTTTTGGCGTGTATAATCGAACCCCAAGCGTTGCCCAATTTACGCCGGTAAAATACCAATGATTTCCTGCTCCATATTTGGGATCATCAAAAATATGTAACGGGTAATTCCGTAGTACGCCCCCGTCGGCAAAATAATCTCCGGCACCGAATCGCTGTCCATCAAATTGAAGCGCCTCAAAGAAGAGCGGAATCGACCCCGACATCCGCACAGCATCTGCCACGGCTACAGTTGGCGTTGTTTCCGCAGAAAACACCACTGCCGAGCGGGTAGAAATATTGGTTGCAACCACATGCAAATCTCTGAATCCCTGCGCCCGGAAATCGGCAAAGGTTGCGTTGCCGTTACCGTGACACTGGGCGGCTATAACTGTTTGCGTCCATTGATAAGCGTAATCGCTGGCATGCCATCCATATTTTTTTATCAACCGGTTTACAGCATCTACACGACCAACCACATGTCCCACTTCACGTTCCACAATTCGTGGCGTCCAGGTGGGGTTTTTGGCACGTTTAATTTCCGGGATTTTAGAGAAATCGCACGTCCGAAACAATGCAAGCGTTTCTGGCCAGCTTAAGCGAAAGCTGAGCAGCATTGCCAGCAACGCTCCCGCCGATGTGCCTCCCACCCGCTTGATTTGCGGCAAAATTCCGCGCTCTTCCAGCACGGCCAACACACCATGATAGGCAAACGTTTTTACACCACCACCCTGAAAAATCAGATTTTGGAAGGGGTATTTTACAGCCACAGCGCGTTCCTCAATTGCATCATCATCTCCGAAAATCAGTGCTTTCGGTTAATCATAAATTGAGCCATCTCTTGTAATGCGAGCTTCTTTTCTGGGAGTGCGTCAATGGCAGCCAGTGCCGCTTCGGCCTGCTCAATGTAGTGTCTGGCCTTTTGCTCGGTATAGGTTTTGGCTCCCATTTCTTCCAAGAGGATAATCATCTCGGCAATGTCAGCTTCAGCAGAAGTTGGACGCCGATATAATTTCCTAAAGGATTCCGCGCGCGGGCCATCAGTTTGATTCAGCGCAAACACCACGGGGAGGGTTTTCTTGCGTCGTCGCAAGTCGTCACCCGACGGCTTGCCAACAATTGTTTCATCTCCCCAAATACCCAGCAAATCATCTTGTATTTGAAAGGCCAATCCCAAAGCCCGGCCCAATTGCCAATAAACATCAGCCTGCCGAGGGTCTTCAGTTGCCACCAGCCCGCCCAAATAACCGGAACACGCCAGCAATGCCGCAGTTTTTGATTCAATCATTTCTAAATAAGCGGGTAAATCAACATTCAGCGCCTGTTCAAAACTCATATCCAGATATTGCCCTCGACACAAGGTTAACGAGGTTTGGTCAAGCCGGTTGATTGCCTCTAGAATTGTAGCTGCGGACACATTTTGAGCCTGCAAACCGAGCAGCGCATTTCGGGCCAGCACAAACATCGCGTCGCCGATATTGATAGCTTGCGGCACGCCCCAAATGGCCCATACGGTGGTTCGTCCCCGCCGGGTGTCGCTGTCGTCTTCAATGTCATCGTGAATGAGCGAAAAATTGTGCACTAATTCTATTGCTGCCGCCGCGGGGAGAGCGTGTTCTGGGTTGCCACCGGCGGCCTGGCAAGCCAACAGGGTAAAGATAGGGCGCAATCGTTTCCCCGCCGAAGCCTGAACCGGAGCGAACTGCTCATCTACCCAGCCAAAATGGTAGTGCATCATTCCGTAGAATGGATTTGGCGCAGTGTCGGTGGCAGAGATCACCCGCCGCATTTCAGCTTCAATTTGCGGGATAAAGGTGGCTAGCGCTTGTTTAAAGTTCATTGCAAGTTCCTTAAGCTTTCTGTAGTGGATTCTCGCAGCGCATTATTATAACAATGTTTAAAAACGCAGCAATTTTTGCACCGTCTAAACACCAATAAAGGCTGTTGACGGTTAACCAACAGCCTTATTCTACAAGCGGTACGCTAAAATTTTGTGCGTTTTTTGCGCTGAGTTCATTCTTGTAAGCGCCACAGTCGGCAGCACGTATGGCTCTATGCGCCATTCACGGACTGTCGATTGTGCATGTATATCTTGTTGCCGATGCGTTGCTGGGATTCTTTTCAGAAGAATGAACTATCATCGTAAAAACACCCTTACAACAACAATGCTGCATCAATATTTCGTAACGAACACCCAACCCTTGCCATTTCTTCAGCCATGGTTTGAAAACCAACCTGATTCTCATCAAACATAATGTACAGTTCTTGGGATTCCAGCGTGATTTTGAATTTCTGTACGCCAGACAGGCTGCTTAAAAGATTATTCAACTCTTCAGCTACTTCTTTGTTCAAAGAAGGTACGCGCAGAGCCTTAAACTCCATGTTCAAGGCACCTCCTATTTGATGCCGCTATGGTAACTATTCACCTCAACTTCGCGGGATCCTGGCACAACAAGCTGATGCCGACGATTTACTGCCGACACGGCAACGCAGGTTGCATATAACAAGCCAGGATTTATCTATCATAAACGGGAACACACAAAACCAGTAGTGACAAATGTCATCGAATGTGCTGACAATCATCCCCTCTTCTGGATAATAACGGCTGTGCATTGAACGTGCACGCCCGCCAATAAAAAAACCGCCTCGACGAAGGAGACGGCGCAACGTTGCCAACGAAACGGATGCATACAATTAAGGGCTAATGAAGTCATCAAGATTATGGCGCACAGCGTAAGCGGTCGCTTCCGCGCGATTCGATAATCCCAATTTGCCAAAAATGCTGCTGACGTAGTTGCGAACGGTTCCTTCGCCCAAATGAAGCGTCGATGCAATCTCTTTGTTGGTTTTTCCCCGCGCAATCAGCGATAGCACTTTTAGTTCCTGGTCTGTTAAATCCGTAAAGGCCTCTGACCGCGTGGCTTGCCGCAACTTGGCCAACACCTGTCCCGTTACACTGGGGTCTAACAAAGCGTCACCGCGGACGATGGTTTCAATGGCCCGAATCAGGTCATCGTTACCAACCTGCTTTAACACGTACCCCACTGCCCCGGCTGCAATAGCATTGAATAGCAAGTCATCTTCGGCAAAAGAAGTGAGCATAATTACCTTTGTTTGCGGGTTCTCTCTAACAATGCTCCGGCATGCATCAATGCCACTCCCGTCACCCAGGCGAATATCCATCACTACCACATCTGGTTGACTTTCACTGGCCCGTTGAACAGCCTCGACGACAGTCCCAGCCTCATCTATCACGTTCCAGCCAGAATGCCGCATTAACAAATTTTTCAATCCAAGACGAACAACTTCGTGGTCGTCAACAATCATTATCCTGACCAAAAATCACCTCCGCCTGTGGTCGTCGAGCCAACTGGTCGAAACTCGTTTGCTGAACAGATGTTGAATATTGCGTCGTACATTTCCGATTGTACCTTGCCTTGAAGTTCCGTGCAAGTATAGCGCTTTTTCCCAATCTCCATTCGACAACTGGCCGCCAGTCAGTTACAATCCTCAAAAACCTGTTAGATTCTTGAAAACTGATTAATCTGGACGTTTTATATTAAACACGGCAAACCTAACACAAGGAGACAAACATTATGAAAACTGCTTTGATTACCGGCGCCTCCGGCGGCATAGGGCTGGAGTTGGCCAAACTATTTGCTCGTGACGGCTACAACCTGGTGCTGGTTGCGCGCAGTGAACAAAAGCTCAAGCAACTTGCCGCCGACCTGGAACACCGACACGGCGTATCGGTGCAGGTTTTAGCCAAAGACCTTTCCACCCCCCAATCGCCCGCAGAGATACACGCCGAATTGCAGGCCCAGTCCATTACCGTGAACGTGTTGGTGAATAACGCCGGTTACGGAACATCCGGCCCTTTCATCGAAACAGACCTGACCACTGAGTTGCAAGAACTGCAATTGAACGTTGTCACGTTAACCCACCTGACCAAGCTTTTTGCGCGAGAGATGGTACGCCAGAGACAGGGGAGAATTTTGAATGTGGCTTCGACGGCTGCTTTTCAGCCTGGCCCATTGATGGCGGTGTATTATGCCACTAAAGCGTATGTACTATCATTTTCAGAAGCACTGGCAACAGAATTGCGGGGCACAGGCGTTACCGTAACCACCCTCTGCCCCGGTGCAACAGAAACAGGCTTTGCCGAACGCGCAAAAATAAAAAGCTCAACGCTTTTCCAATCCTCGCGGGTAATGAGCGCAGAAGCCGTGGCACGCATTGGGTATGTGGGCCTAATGGCTGGCAAAACACTGGTCATCCCTGGCTTTTTGAATAAAGCATTGGCTTTTTCAGTCCGCTTTGCACCGCGCGCGCTCGTTACCCAAATTACCAGGCAATTGAATAAAAAGTAAGCGACGGCAGACATTTTTAGCCAGGCTCTTCTTTTTGCAACGTTTGATACACTGCCTCCCACGCCCGCCGAACCTGCCCCAGTTCGGCGGCCCCTTCCGGCAACTGCCCGTAATGCACATTCACATAAGCATTAGTGATAACCCTCAGCGGTTCCGACAACGCGCCCCAGCGAGCCGTCAGCCGCGCCAGAAATTCCAGCGGGGTTTCGCTTTCGGCGCGTTCAAGCCCATGCTGTGCTACCAGCACCATCAGAGCAGCGTATATGCGCCGGATAGTTGCTGCGGCGCGCAACTCTTTCCCCAACCCAAATTGACGCACCATCTGCGCCAGATCAACCAGCCGCGCTTTGCCCTGATTGAGCCACGCGCCCAACCCAATGCCTTGTGGTGAAACAGACGTGCGCATGGTGGCAATGGAAGATTGCTCGGAACCGGGCCGGCGGTATCGTTGCCGCAGCACGCCGGTGAAATGATAAAACACCCACACCACCAGCGCCACAGCCAAAATCCGCCACAACCAGATGATGTAAACGGCCCACCACACTGGTCCGGCGACGGACGTCATTTTCTCCAGCGGGATAGGGGTCGGTGCGGGGACGGCAGTGGGCGTCACTTCAAAATTACCAGAATCGGCGGCGATGGATTGGAGTATACCCACCAGCCATTCAAAAAAGGGTTCCAATACCTGCAACAGCCAAATAAGCAACACCGCCAGCGGCTTGAGCAGGTATCCCAGGCCAAGCAGTACAATACCCATCACCCACTGCAACAGGGATAAAGAAAACACAGAGGCCAACGCTATGGCTATCGCCAAAACGGCAAATACAATCGCCACATTATTCAGCGTCCGCACGCGCGCGCCGCCAATAGCAGCCTCGCCGTGGTATTCAGCAATGGTCTGGGTGTGTGAAAATGTCATCGCCAGCAACCCACAGCTCACAAACAGTAGCAAGAACAATAGCGGTGGCGCAATGGCAGGTTGCAAGGCGCCGAAGGTCATTGCTATAATAAATCCAACAAACCCGGCTTGCAACGTGAAGCGAGCCACAGGCAGTTCCGGCGGCGTGTGTCCCAGGTACAAACATCGCCACCAAATATACCCCACCGTAATCCCCACCCACAGCAACGCCATACCGTACCCCGGCCTGTGCGCTGCATCTCGAACATATTGCACCAGCCAACCAACGCGCCAGATTGCAATAGTTGGATACAACGTTGCGTGCAGCAAAAACAATATCGCCAGGGCGGCCAACGCCAACCCCACCGTGCGAGCCATTTCCAACGGGATTCGATAGACGTCCGAGACCCAGCCAAACAAAATTGCCAGCGCAATCAGCGCCAGCAGCATTAAAAACCAGGCCGTTAAACTGATGATATTGTGCACTACCTGCCCTAACAGCAGCGCAGCCAGCCAGCTTGCCTCCGACACAGCCAGCAAAGCATAAATCACACCGCGCCGAGGGTTCAGCGGCATTAGAAGCAAGTTCATCTACCACCCCCCGTCGGCACAGTATCCTCTGTGGGCACCACAACCGGCGTAAAATGATAGCTGTCTTCTACCCTGCGTCCGGGAAGGTGATAGGTCAGCACGCCGCGCAGCCAGCGGGGAGGCGTTTCGGCCAGCGAAAGCAAAACCAATTTACGCCCCACGTTTTTCAAACCCAGCAAAACCGCCTCCAATTCCGGCGTGATCACGGCAGTAATCACCACAATTGTTGCGCCCCAGGGCAGGTGGGCGCTGTCGTGCAGCAAAAACGATTCAAAATTTCCCCCGGCAATGCCATTGATGCCAGCCAGCGCCTCAAGCAAACGGGTAAGTTGTTGGGGGCTTCGGCTGGGCAGCACGCGCAACGGCTGGTCAGACCGAAACACCGTGCCGTTGGCGGACAATCCCACCAGCAATCGCCGGTCGACAGCGGTGGCGCACATGCTGGCAGTTACGCTCACCAGCCGCTCCAACAGCTCAGGGTCTACGCCCTCCCAATGCCGGGCAAACGTGGCGATGTTGACAAAAAGCATCACATTCGGAACAGTGGTCGGTTCAAATATTCTGGTTTGCAACGCATCCGTGCGCGCAGTCGCTTTCCAATGAACATAACGCAGATCATCCTGGGGTTGGTAGGGACGCACGTTGCGGAAAAAAACCGGGTCTTCAAACATTTGACGATCGGCTATCCGCACGCCAAACAATTCTTTAGCGGGAAAATCCAACCCAGTGATGGGTTTCACTTCCGGGTAGATAATCAACCGATCTTCCTGGGGCAATTCCGCGGTGACCGTGAAGAGGCCAAACGGATCGCCGGTTTCCAATCGCAGTTGAGCAAAGCGATACATCCCGCGCTGCCGGCAAGTGATGTGATACACCCGCTCTACCCGCTCGAACCAGCTCAGGGCCACGTACTGGCGGATGAAAGACAATCCCGGAATATGAGACGTCTCTGGTTTCGCATCCGTAAATTTCAAATCCGATGAGACAAAATCGTCTACGCGCAGGCGTGGCAAGGGCAACCACTTGCAATTAGTGAACGATAGCGTTACGGCAATTGTTTCGCCCACAAATGCCCGCGTCTCAGAAAAATGACGACGATATTCCAACCCGCGCAACGCAAATTTGTACCATACCCAGGCCGTCAGAAACGTGCTGAGTACCAGCATTGCAAAAAAGAGGAATTTTTCGGAGTGTAATGAGAACCCCAAAATGAGCAGCGCCCCAGAAATGACGACTGCTCGCTCTTGGGGGGTCAATTTTTGTTGAGGCATTGTTTCACAGTTGGGTGGTTGCAGGGTTGCAAGACAGCATCGTCGTTATCCGTCATTCGTCATTTGAAAATAACTTTCCGCCAGCAAACGGAAGAGGGGGGCAGCCTTCTCCGAGCCTTCGCCGGCGTTTTCCAGCATGACCACAATTATCACCTGTGGGTTTTCGGCGGGAGTGTACCCGGCGAACCAGGCGTGCGGTGCATCGGTGACGGTTTCCGCGGTGCCAGTTTTGCCCGCCACGGTGAAACCCACGCCCTCAAATGCTTTTCGCGCCGTTCCCCGTCGCCCATGCGCCACACCAATCATCGCCTGCTGAATGGTCGCCAGCGTTGTTGCAGCCACGGGCAGCGCCCCCACTACTTCCGGCGGAAAAAACTGGTCGCCTGCGTCCCGCGAGCTGAGTTGGCGCACAAGTTGCGGGCGCGATAGCTGAGCATTGGCGCTGAGGGCAGCAATCATCCGCGCTATTTGCAGGGGCGTGGCCAGCACATACCCCTGGCCAATAGCCATATTCACGGCGTCGCCCACAAAAAATGGCTCATTGAGCGTGGCCTGCTTCCAGGTGTCGTCGGGGACAATACCGCTCGCTTCATCAATGCCCATAATGCCGGTCGGCTGGCCCAACCCAAACGCGCGCGCCATCGAAGGCAACAGAGTGGGGTCTTTTTCAAACAAGGCCTTTCCAACTTCATAAAAAACCACGTCGCAGCTTTGGGTTAACCCATCTTGCAAGCTAATTACCCCGTGTCCCGTTTTCAACCAGCAACTTTTGGGGAAGTCTTTACCCAGGCCGTACCAAATGCCGTTGCAGGTGAAAGTGGTGTTGGGACTCATCCCCAGTTTTTCAATGGCCGCAGCCATGCTGATGATCTTAAAAACCGATGCTGGCGGATATGTTCCCTGTGCGGGCCGGTTTATCAGGGGACGGTCGGGATTATTGAGCAGACTGGCCCACGCCTGGGCGTCAATACCAGTAGCGAATAGTTGTGGGTTGAAGCGGGGGTACGAAGCCATCGCCTTTACCGTCCCGGTTGGCGTCATCACCACAATGGAGCCACGCCGCGCACCTAGAATCTCTTCGGCGCGCTGCTGCAAGGCCACATCCAGATTCAAGTAGATGTTGCCCCCCGGTCGCGCCGGCGCAGACGCCAACTCCGCCATTTCTTTGCCCGCCGGAGAAAACGTCACCAGCCGCCCGCCCCGTTTTCCGGCCAAAAATGGCTCGCCCCACCCTTCTATGCCTGTTTGACCCACCAGCTCATCGCCCCGATAGCCTTGCGAGCGGTACGAGTCTAGCTGAGCGGCAGAAATGCCGCCCAGCGTGCCCACAATATGAGCGCCTGTTTCGCCATGGGGGTAACTGCGCGCCGGATGCGGACGGCGCTCGACGCCTTTCAGGCTCGAAAGCAAATCAAGGTATTGCACACTTGTGTCAAAATCAATATCGCCCAGCGGCACAAACCAGTCCGGTCGCGCCGCCGAAATCTTGGCCTTAATTTCAGCCGCGTCCAACCCCAACACCGGACCGAGCGAGGAAATCAGGCGGGCACGGTCTTCAATTTGCCCCGGCACCACACCCACAGTAATAACCTGGACGTTGGTGGCCAACGCCTGAGTTTGAGCGTCAACAATATCGCCCCGCGCAACCGTCTCCTCCAGCAAAGCCAACGTCACCCCATAGCCCATCTGCGGCAAAAGCAGCGTTGGTTCCCACACCACTCGCCAATTGCCGTTCACAAAACGAAGCAACATCGAATGGTCGGTCTCAATGACATTGAACAAACTGGTGTGCCAAACGGTGTGAAACGCCGCGGTTGCCTGTGTGCCTTCTACCAGTAGAGATTGACGTTTAACCGCGAGCGAGAGGGTAGTTGTCTGCTCCAGCACGTGCCGGTGAATGATTTCAAAATCACTGGCGGAGGTGCGTTGCTGCGAATCTGGCGTGAGCAACGCATACATAGCCCCTAAATCTTGCTGCTGCCAGGCAGCAAGGTACGTATCAACTACCCCATCCGCAGAGGGGAGGGGGGTTGGGGTGAGTGTAGGCGTAGGCCTGGGCAAAATGCCAGAAAGCAAAGAGGGCCCAGGCGTCATCTCAGTGTTTGGGCGCGACACAGGGGCGCACCCGGCAGTAATTAGCGCTGCCAACATCGCTTTGAGAAATGCGCGTCGAGAAAATGTACCAGAATCCATTGCAGAAATTATAGCACCGATTGGCAATTTGGGAAGAACAAAGGGTGTGTTGTACGAATATTTTTGGCACAAGTAGCCCCAATGATATAATTAATGTAACTGTTCACCCTCTTCCCCTTCCCCACTGGAGAGAGAAGGAGAGATGGTGGACGCAAAAGGGAGGACGCGATGCAAACTTACCCTATCCCAATGGTTCCCGGTCCCACAAAATCTCCGCCCGAAGTGCTGGCGGTATACCAAACAAACTATGGCTCCGCCGACCTGGAACCGGAATTTTTAGCGCTGTACAATCAAACAGAAATCTATTTGCAGCAGATTCTGGGCACGCAAAATCGGGTGGTCATCCAAACTGGCGAAGGAATGCTGGCGCTGTGGAGCGCGCTAAAAAGCACACTGCGCCCCGGCGACCGGGTGCTGGCGGTGGCGACCGGCCTCTTTGGCTACGGCATCGGTGAAATGACGCAGGCCATCGGCGCGGAAGTGCGGACAATTGGGCTGCCGTACAACGAAACCATCGCCGACCTGACACAGATTGAGCGCGCGATTGTGGATTTTCAGCCGAAAATGATTACTGCCGTTCATTGCGAAACGCCCTCTGGCACCCTGAATCCGCTGGCAGAACTGGGGGCGCTGAAACACAAATATGATGTGCCGCTATTTTATGTGGACGCGGTTGCCAGCGCAGGGGGTGCGCCGGTGCAAACAGATGAATGGTACATCGATCTGTGTTTGGGTGGTTCACAAAAATGTCTCTCCGTGCCACCGAGCATGAGTTTTCTGGCGGTGAGCGACCGAGCATGGGACATCATCCAGCAGGTAGATTACGCCGGCTACGATGCGCTGAAACCGTTTTTCGCGGCGCAAGCGGAACACTATTTCCCCTATACCCCCAACTGGCACGGAGTAGCGGCACTGCACGTTGGGGCACGCTTGCTATTGGATGAAGGATTGGAAGCCAGCTTTGCCCGTCACCGCGAGGTGGCGGCCTACTGTCGCGCCAAATTGGAGGCATTGGGATTTAAACTGTACCCTGCTCCAAAAGCGGTGCCGTCACCTACTGTAACCGCTGCGCTGGTGCCGCAAAATGTTTCGTGGCCGGCATTTAATTCACAACTGCGGGCACGGGGGCTGGTGGTGGGGGGAAGTTACGGTCCACTGGCGGGCAAAGTTTTTCGGTTGGGGCACATGGGTACCCAGGCAAATCAGACACTGGTGGAACGCGCGCTAGATATTTTGGAGAATCTCACAGAGCATTGAAAAGTGCCCGCACCTGTTCCGGCGAAGCGGTTCCGGTGTCGCCCAACTGCTGCACGGTGACGGCGGCGGCCAGATTTCCCACCCACGCCGCCTCTGCCGGAGACGCGCCGCTACTCAATGCGGCGGCCAATCCCGCCATCATACTGTCGCCGGCTCCCACAATATCAATTGGGCCACCCACCGGTATCCCCGGCACGTGCGTTTCCCCGCTGTGTGCAATCACAAAAACTCCCTGCGACCCCAGCGTTAAAAACACAGACTCGCCGGTGCGGTCAAAAAGCGTTCTGCCGGCTGCAATTGCCCGCACCGCTGAAATGGCATTTTCGTCGGCGGGGGGTGTCCCCACTGCGGCCAGCGCTTCACGAGCATTGGGCTTGAGTATCACGTGTCGAAAATTCCCAATTCGCGCCCGCGAATCAACGGCAATGAGCGCGCCCGCTTTCCCCAACGTGGCCAGTGCTTGCCGCACCCGCGCCGTCACCACCCCGCACTCCGGCTCAACAACCTGATCGGACACCACAATGGCATCCACGTGTGGCGCCAGCGCGTGCAGTTGGGCAATCACTTGCTCCTGCAGTTCCGCAGACAGAGGCGCCCGATTCTGAATGTCCAGCCGATTGAGTTCGTGCATTGACCCGTCGGCTTCGCGCATTAGAGGCTTGGTGTAGGTAGGGGTAAAGCGGCCGGCAGCCGTCAGCAGCGCAGCGGTGTCTGTTCCCTGCGCCGTCAGCGCCCGCCGCAATTCGAAACCGGCGCCGTCAGCGCCAATGACGCTCAACACAGTCACATTAACCCCCAATGCGCGCAGGTTGTTCACAACCGTTCCCCCTGCACCAGGACGGACCCGCACCTCAACAACCTGATGCGCCTCCAACCCTGTTTCCAGTGATGGTTCGCTCAAGGTACGGTCAATAATCAGATATTTGTCCAGGAAAAAATCGCCTAAAACCAGGATGTGCTGCTGAGAAAAACGAGCCAGTAGTTGATTCAGTCTGGTTTGTTGCATACTGGGATGCTCCAAACTCAATCCAACCGGTCAATGATCTGGTGGTACAGATTCATCAGCGTAGCCCGGTGATCGCCCTGAAAATAGTAGCTTTCGCCACCGTCGGCTACCGTGCGCACCAAAATCGTTTTGTACGGTCGGAAGTAGTAGAGGTAGGTGTCTTTTCCGGCTTCACGGTGCACACTCTCTTGGGGCAACGGAAGTAAATCGAATACGGCGGTTGTAAAATGTCGGATTTCAGTCCCGTCTTGACGCGCCACATTTCGCGCCATCGAAAGAGCCTTCAAATACACCTCTGGCCCCATCACCGATGTTCCGAAATTCAAGAAGACGCCCCCTTCCAACTGCGACACGGCGTGGGCAAATACCAAAAAATCGTGATAGGACGCTGCGCCCAGTGCGCCCCCGTCACAATTGGGATGCTCGTGGATGATGTCATATCCAATCCCAATGTGAACTGTGACCGGCACGCGCAAGCGATAGGCATTACCCAGAATGCTCACAGTTTTATGAGGAAAGTCGCTTTCTGCAACGGCACGACCCACTCCTTCACCATAGCCAATGCCGTCGTGCGCCGCCTGTTTTACAATGTCGTTGATGGCACCCGTTTCCGTCCACAATCCAAATTGTCCCTCCTGGATATAGTGCGCCACACTTTCGGTGGTTGCACCAATGCGTGCCAGTTCGTAATCGTGAATGGGGCCAGCGCCATTCATTGCCACGTGGGTCACAATGCCCCGCGCCATCAGGTCAATGATAAATCGAGACAATCCCACCTTAATGACGTGCGCGCCCATCATCAAAATTACGGGGCGGCCATTTTTGTGCGCTGTCGCAACACGATGGGCCACTATTTGCAAATCAGAGTCATCAAACGCGGGGGGCGGCGCGTTCAAAGGGATAATTTCTGCACGTGACATACCATGTTGCCGCTCATGCAACGGGCGCAACTTCAATCGACTACGGTTAAAAATGGGATACGGTTTCATTAGCGGTCCTTTCTCTGCGAAGGGGTTGGATCAACCTTTGGACTTTCATCAAATAGAAAAACCAGCAATGTTTTGTATGATCTAAAATCGGGAACAATAATATCGGCTCCGGCCTCAATCAGCCGTTGCCGTTTCCATTGATCAATGCCCTGACGAGTCGCTTCATTTGAAGCGATTCCCACAGCGATGCCGCCCACCGCTTTGGTTTCTTCAATTTCAACAAAGCCGTCACCAAAGGCCACAAATTCCGGGCCGTGCAAATTATGTTCTAGCATTATACGCTCAATGACCAATTTTTTAGAAAATTGTCGATAATCATCGCGCGCACCGAAAATACCTGCAAAGTAGGGGGCCAGCCCCAGCGCGGCGGCCTCGTCACGCACATCGGGTTCATCGGTGCCAGAGGCTAAATAGCAAGTGACGCCTTGCCGGCGCAGTGTTTCCAGAATTTGCCGCGCCCCGGGAACCATCAGCGTTTCTGCCGCAATTTTTTTCGCCTTCAGCGCCGCTACCCGGCCGTGAATGTGCCGTTCCAGACGGTCAAGATATTGGTGTTTGTACACCAGCGGGTCGGCGGGTGTGCCACCGCGTTTCTCAATCTCCCGGCACAGGGCTATCATCTGAAAGATGGTTTGTTGCCCAGTTGATTTGCTCACCAGGTCGGCAACAATGGCTTCAAGCTCCGGTCTGCTTTCGTGGGTTGGCGTTTTTTGCAGCTGTTCCACCATCAGTGCAGACATTGTGTCCTGCCAACCCTCGCGGATAAGTGAAAGCGTGCCATCAAAATCAAAAAGGGCGTAGCGAATGCGGCCCCGTTGCAAAGTGGAGGTCAGGAATTCCGGAGCTATATTCATCATAGTATCCTCAATTGTGCCATAGATTTTGCCATAAAGATACCTGTCTTTGAAGAATCGGGCAACTCACCCTACCCCTGTGCACGGACACGTAAGTGACATTACTGAAAAACGCAGCAACAGGTGCTAAACTGCTATTCACAACTTGCGGCGAAAATCCAGGATTTCCATCAACGTAAGATAAACGAATTGTGTTCCGTCCAAGTTGTATCTGGGCCAATTATTGTATTGCAATGGATAGGGGCAGTGCCCATTGAGCTTATGTCCACTTGACAAATTGGCCGGGCTTTTTTATATTCCCTATGAATTGAGGTGAACTATGACCACACATACTAACCCATCCTCCCAAACAGCGATGGTCCGTTGGATTATTTTGTTGGGGGTAGCGTTGGTGCTGGGTGGCGCGTGGGTTATTCTGAACCGCGTTCCCACCGACGCCGCTTCGAACACCCTGGCCCCCGCGCCAGTGAAAGGCCATCCCGCCCCGGAAATTAGCCTTGTTTCCACCACCGGGCAGACCGTGAACCTGAGTGATTTCAAGGGGAAACCGGTCATTATTAATTTCTGGGCTACATGGTGTCCTCCTTGCCGCGCCGAAACACCAGACCTGCAAGCTGTCCACCGCGAGATAGGCGATAAGGTTGTGCTGTCGGGCGTGAATATGACGTCCCAGGATGGCGGCGACATTAACGGCTTTTTGCGCGAATTTGGCGTGACGTACCCGGTTGTATTGGATACGGAAGGTGCAGCCGCCAAAGCCTATAACATCTTGGGGTTGCCTACCACCGTTTTTGTTGACCGCAACGGAATAATCAATGAGGTATTCACTGGCGCTGTAAACAAAGCATACGTTGAATCAAAGATTTCTGGGTTATAATTATCACATGTTGAGTCAAATTTCAATAGGTCCGGCAACTGTTCCTTCGTATCCATTATTGGTTTTGGTCGGCCTGTGGGCCGGGATGTGGTTGTCGTCCAAAGAAGCGCAGCGGCTTGGCGTTGACAGCGACCACGTCTATAACATTGGATTGTACAGCTTGCTCGGCGCGATTCTGGGTGGGCGGCTGTGGTACGTAATAACCCATTGGGACGCCTATGCCAGCGCGCCCCTCCAGGCCCTGGCCTTAACTGCAAACGCCATTGCCATTCCAGAGGCAATTGTTGTAGCCGTGGTGGTAGCCGTGGTGTATTGCCGATGGCACAATCTAAGCCTTGCCACCGTAGCCGATGCCCTCACGCCCGGTTCGGCGCTGGCACTGGCTATCGGCGGGGTGGGCGCATTCCTGGGCAGCCAAACGCTAGGCACACCTACCACGCTGCCCTGGGGAATTACGCAGTTCGATGCGGTGCGACACCCTGCCCATCTGTATGTGGTAATTGCTGTCTTGCTTATTCTGGCAATTATTGGCAAAATACGTCTGAATGCTCGCTGGCCCGGTTTTACCTTCTTGCTTTTTGTTGAACTCTATGCCGCCAGCCGTTTGCTGCTTGACCCGTTTTTTGCCCTACCCGATACCATCGGCGGCGGGTTGCGCGTGGTGCAGGTGAGCGCGCTGATAGCCTTGGTTGTGGCCATCGCAGCAATGGCCCGGCTCAACACCCAAAGTAACCCGCCGTAATTCGTCATTCATCACTTATTATGCAACGTGTATCTCAACCCCAATTGATTCTGGAACAGCTCGCGCTGATGTTCGCCAGTTTTGTGTGGACCTCAGTTATTTTGAGCGCGCTGGTGCTGTTTTGGGCGATGCAAGATATGGAGGCAAACTGGAACCCTATCTTAGGCATCCCCAGCACACCGACCCCCGTGCCCGAAGTAGTACTGTACGTTGAGCCAACACTCACACCC
>CAYPUV010000052.1:0-19637 GCA_964413895.1 uncultured Anaerolineaceae bacterium | reverse complement strand
GGGAAAAACAACGATTTTTTGAAACCTTAAAATTGACTTTACCCAAAGGGCACAGTGCAACAGCCGTGTGTATCGCATTGAATCGCTTGATTGAATGGAGAAGGTGTGGTTTAATTGATTATTGTCGGAATAATATGGATTTTACCGACGTGGCATCAATTGACGCAAATCACCGCAGGGGCGGGTTCGCGAACCACCCCTACCCAAAAAATATACATCATGCTCAACCGTACCAAAAAACTCACACCGATTCTCACCCTCTTCACTCTCACCCTCATCTTCTTTTGGAAAATCATCCTCACCAATCTGATTTTGGTGGGGGTCGATGTCTTCCTCTATTTTTACCCCTACAAAGCCTACGCCACCGAAGCCCTGCTGGCAGGGCGGCTGCCGCTGTGGAACCCGCACCTCTTTATGGGTGTACCCTTTCTGGCGAACAGTCAGGTCGGGCTACTCTACCCGCTGAACTGGCTTTTTCTGTGGGCTTCCCCACCGAAGCAGGTGGCGTACAGCATTGGCTTGCATGTGTTCCTCGCCGGGGTGGGCGCGTTTCTGTTTGCGCGCAAAAGTCTAAAACTCCCGCCGACGGCGGCGCTAGTGGGGGCGATGGTTTTCGCTTTTAGCGGTTTTTTGGGCGCGCAGGTGGAACATATCAACCAGTTGCAAGTATCGGCGTGGCTGCCGTGGCTGTTTCTGCTGTTTGACCGGATTAGTTTTGGAACACAGAGACCACAGAGAATTCACAGAGAAACACAGCGTTTTTTAAAAAATCTCTGTGTCACCAACCTCTGGTACGCCCGCCGAAATATTGCGCTGCTGGGGCTGATCATCGCGCTGATGTTGCTGGCGGGACACACCCAATCGGTGTATATTGCCTTGTTCGGACTGGGGCTGTACGGGCTGTACCGCCGCTTGCTGCGCTGGCTCGCGCCAAATGGCTGGACGGGCATCCATTGGCAACACCTCCCCACCGACCTTCTTTCGCCCAAAAATGAGCGCTTCATTTTAAAGCTGATTCTCCCTTTGCTGGCGGACTTTCTGCCGCTGCTCACCGCTATTGTGCTGGCGGTACTCATCGCTGCTGCGCAACTCCTCCCCACCGCCGAACTGACTCGCCATTCGATTCGCAGCGGTGGACTGGACTATTTTGAAGTTGTATCGTTCAGCCTGAACCCGTTGAAAGTGCTGTACACCCTCTTTCCGCCATACGGGGTGGATTTGGAGGTAAAGCTGGGACAGGCGTTCAGCGAATTTGTGGCGTACATCGGCATTATCCCGCTGGCACTGGCGGCGTTGGGCGGATGGCGGCTCTTCCAACAGAAGAATACGGCGCAGTGGGAACTGGCGCTCACCGGCGCGACCGGGCTGTTTCTAGCGTTTGGCGTGTTCACGGGACCCGTCTATTTTTTGCTGTACAAGCTCGTGCCGGGGTTCAATCTGTTCCGCGTGCCCGCTCGCTGGCTATTGCTGTACACCTTCGCTGCAGCAATGCTGGCCGCGATGGGCTTCGCCCGGCTGAAAAATCGGCGGGTGCAGTGGCTGGCACTGGCGCTCATCCCCCTGGAATTGTTCATCGCCGCACAGGGATTGCGCTACAACCAGCCCACCGCACCCGAAGCCTATTCATCGCTGCGCCCCTCCATTGTACAACTGCTGGCCACAGAAGGCCCCACCGACCGCTTTCTGTCCCTCTCTGGCATTGTGTACGACCCCGGCGACCTGAAAGAAATTCACAATATTTTTGATGACCAGCTTCCGCCGCGCGCGGTGTACGATTACATTGTTGCCGTCAAAGAAAAAGAAGTCCTCTTTTTTAATTTGCCGCTGGTGTACAGGCTGAATGCAGTGGATGGGTACGATGGCGGGTTGCTCCCCTTGAAACAATTTATCGAGCTGGAACGGGTTTTCCTGCCCGCTGATAACCTGTCGCTGGATGGCAGATTGCGTGAAAAGCTGACCCGCGTGCCGCCCAACCGGCTGCTATCGCTGCTGGGCGTGCGGCACATTATCACCGATAAAGTTTACGACGTGTGGTTGAACAACATTTTTTATGATTTGCAATTCCCGGCCAACCTGTCCCCTGCCGTGCCGGCGGTGTGGACAGCCGACATTCCCGCCGATTTTCCCGCCTCTGCCGTTGGTCTGGTTTTCCACACCCCAGCAACAAAAGGCACGGTCGCACAACTGGTAGTGCAATACACGTCTGGGCAGGAAAAACGGTTCAATATCCAGGCGGGGACAGGTGAACCGTGGAAAAATGCAGAATTTGGGGTTGACCATAATCTCGTATTCAGCGGGTTGCCAGCCAATCCCGCCGACCCCATCGCGGCGGTGGGGTTAATAGCTCAGGCCCCGGTCACAGTGCGCGGCGTGAGCCTGATTCAAGCGGCCACCCAAACAAGCCGCTCGCTAATTTTAACCACAGCAGGGCATTACCAGGCCATCCACAGCGGTGACGTGAAAATCTACCAGAACATGGATGTACTGCCCCGCGCTTTTGCCGTTCACCAAAACGAGACCGTCGCCACGATAGACGATGCCGTCGCCCGGCTGCGGTCAGCGACATTTAACCCGGCTGTCCGGCTGGTACACGTTGCCGCCAGAGATGAGGCGGTGGGGGTAACATCGTTGGGGCAACAAAACAGCGGCGATTCCGTCACCATCGCTCACTACACCCCTGAACACATCACATTAACCGTGAATATGGCTTCCGATGGGTGGGTGGTACTCACCGACACATACTACCCCGGTTGGCGCGCCGAGATTGACGGGAAAGAAACCGCCATTATTGAGGCAGACGTACTCTTCCGGGCCGTTGCAGTGTCAACAGGGCAGCATACCATCACCTTTACCTATGCGCCTCGTTCGTTTTATGGCGGTGTATTTCTTAGCATTTTGGGACTACTGGTTTTTGTTGGGCTGGCGGTAAAACGGGAAAGATGAAAAATTTTTGCCCCCTCCCCCAAATTTGGGGGAGGGGGCAAAAGTAACAATTTACTGAAACCTTAAAATCTACTTTGCAACAGCCGTGCCCGTTAAAATGAATCAAGTTGACGCTCTACTGGATAAGACGTATAATCAAATAATGCAATGTAGGATCGTTGAAATACTCCCTCACGCAACCATACTTCAAGTGAAGATAAAGCATCAGGAGTAACACGTGCCCCTGGAAACTCAACGTCTGGAAGGCTTCGATACAGATGATTCCTTCTTAAACGAGCAAATACTCCCCAAAGGAGCAATCCTCCAGAGTCGATATGAAATCCTGAAGATTTTAGGATTAGGTGGGATGGGGTCTGTGTATTTGGCCCGCGACCTGAACTTTGCCAAAGTCAAGCGGCTGTGCGCCATTAAAGAAATGATTAGCAACACACCAGACCCTAATGTGCGGAAGTTGTCGCTGGCTAATTTTGAGCGCGAAGCGAATACACTCGCCAGCATCAATTACCCCGCCATTGTAAAAATTTATGACTACTTCACCGAGGGCAATCGCACCTATTTGGTAATGGAGTACATTGATGGGCAAAATCTGGAACAACTAGTTAATAGTCTGGGAGAAGATGAATTTTTTGATGAAGCGCGAGTACTGCGGTGGGGCATTCAAATTTGCGATATTTTAACTTACTTGCACGAGAACAAAACGCCCATGGTATACCGAGACCTGAAACCCCCCAACCTCATCCTGCGTGCAGGTCGAACAGAAAGCCTGGTACTGATTGACTTTGGCATTGCGAAAGCGTTTCAAGAAGGCCAGAAGGGAACAATGATGGGGACAGAGGGCTATTCACCGCCAGAACAGTATCGCGGCATTGCCAGTCCCCGGGGTGACGTGTACGCGTTAGGCGCCACCTTACACCACATTTTAACCAAACGAGACCCCAAGCTAGAGCCGCCGTTTACCTTTCACGAAACACCCCCCCGTCGATTTAACCCCAACATATCCGAGCTGACGGAAAAGGTTATCATGAAGGCTCTGAGCTACGAGGCTAAAAACCGGTATGCCACAGCAGCAGAAATGAAGGATGCCCTGCAACAGGCATTGGCGGCGCTCACCCAGCACCAAGCACCGCAGGGGTCATCCGATGGAGCAGTTGTTTCAAGCGCTGCACCCACCAAAACCATCGCACCTCCTGCCAATCTTCAGCACGCCCGCGTCACCGCCGCCCCAGATGAAGCTGTGCCCGCAACCTCCAAGGCGCAAGCGCCATTCATCAACATAGACGAGGGAGGCGTTATCCCTATTTGGTCGTTTCATTGTGAAGACGAAATACGGTCTTCGCCCACCCTGGGGAATGGACTGGTGTATATTGGAGCGTACGACAACAACCTGTATGCACTCAATGCCAAAAGTGGCGATTTTGTATGGAAATACGCCACGGAAGGCGGCATTGCTTCCAGCCCCTTTTTTTACAAGGATAGGGTAATCTTCGGTTCAGAAGATCGCCTGGTGTACGCTGTAACCAGTCGCCGTGGAAAGTTGCTCTGGACCTGCCCCACTGAAGGCCGGGTGCGGTCATCGGTACGGGTGGATTTTGAGCACGCCTTCGTTGGCTCAGACGATGGCCGGTTGTACGCCATCAACGCCCAAACAGGGCGGGTCATCTGGCGATTTGAAGCCGGGGGACCAGTTCGCTCCAGCCCCACCATCGATGACGAGACAGTATTTGTCGGGTGTGAAGACGGCCATCTGTACGCCGTAAATATGCAAACCGGCAAAATGAGATGGAAGTTCCATACTAACCGGGCCATTACCTCAAGCCCAACAATTCACGAAGACCTGGTGCTATTCGGCTCGGGCGATTGGACATTTTACGCCCTGAACAAAGCCTCAAGCTGGGCTATCTGGCGCGCCAGGACGAATCAGGCCATTATCTCTAGTCCCATCGTCAAAGATGGGGTGGTGTATTTTGGGTCAGTTGATGGTAATCTGTACGCGCTAGACGTGAAAACCGGCAGAACTATGTGGAAATTTAAGTCTGGCGCGCATATTATTTCCAGTCCAATCGTATCTGAAAATAGCGTCTTCTTCGGTAACAACAACGGAGAAGTAATTAGTCTTTATCTGAAAAACGGTAAAGAAAAATGGCGGTTCCAAACAAATGGGCCGGTTCCCTCCTCGCCTGTGTTGGGAGAGGGGGCCGTGTACATTGGTTCAACCGACCAGAACATTTACGCTTTACCTGCATAAACACGATGCGGCAAGCGCAACCTGGAGTCTAGTCATTCATGAACTTTTTCCAAAAGTTATTTACCAAAACGAATAAACCCTCTCCTGCCAACACAGACATATTCGTGCCCAAAACAGCACCTCGCCGTACACTCCTTGCACTCACTGGCCCAGGGTTCCACGTGGGCAGAAAAACAGACATCGGCCAGCACAGAGACCAAAACCAGGACTCTATTTTCACCTTTGAGGCTTTTCTGGAATCAAGCGTCGGGCAAGACCCGTTTGGTATTTTTATTATTGCCGATGGCATGGGCGGCTATCAAAAAGGCGAAATTGCCAGCAACCTGGCCGCCAGAGTCACAGGTAAGTACATTATAGAACACATTTACCTGCCCTATTTATCTAGCGAGACGCATTCGGCGGCCCAAACGCCCATCAACGAAGTACTGGCAGCCGCTTTTATCCGCGCCAATCAAATAGTTACAGAGCAAGCCCCAGAAGCTGGAACTACATTAACCGCAGCCGTGCTAATGGGGAATCAGGCTTATCTGGCACACGTGGGTGATAGTAGAGCCTATCTATACAACGAGGGGCAATTGCAGCAAATCACGCAAGATCACTCTCTGGTAGCACGCCTGGTTGAGCTGGGACAGGCCACAGCCGAAGAAGCACTCACCCATCCCCAACGCAACGTATTGTACCGAGCGCTTGGTCAAACAGGGGCGTTGGAAGTTGACACCTATTTGCAATCGCTCCCCAAAGATGGGTATCTGCTGATGTGTACCGATGGCTTGTGGGGAATGGTTGCCGATGATGAAATGACACGTATTCTGTCCTCTGCCGCTTCACCGGAGGACGCAGTGAATAAACTTATTAATGCGGCCAACGCCAACGGTGGCGACGACAATATTAGCGCCCTGCTCATTGGCCTTGGTCAACAATAACACTACAACGCAATGGATTGGATTGAATATGAGCACGATCCTCTCAAATCCAAATTCAAATAAGCCGGGGCAATCATCGCCTTTGAGCTTGCAACCCGTTATCAGCCACGCCACGCTCAAAGCCTCTCCGAATGAGCAAGCCTGCTATATCATGCTTGATATATCTCCGGCCAAAGAACTGCCCACCAGCCACTTGCCACTGAACCTCTGCCTGGTGCTAGACAGAAGCACATCCATGCAAGGCGCACGCCTGCAACAGGTAAAAGAGGCCACCAGGCAAATAATTGATCACCTGCAACCAGAAGATTCACTGGGGCTGGTTGTGTTCAGCGACAAGGCAGAAGTGCTACTGCCGGCGCAAAGAAATATTGATAAAGCACGCGCCAAATCCATTGCCAGTACCATTCAACCCGGCGGGGGAACGGAACTACTGCATGGGCTACTGGCCGGATTAAAGGAAATCCAGAAGAACCGCACCGATAGTTCGGTAAACCACATTATTCTGTTAACCGATGGGCGCACCTACGGCGATGAAGAAGATTGTCTGAAACAAGCTGAATGGGCAGGACGTAATCAAATTAGCCTGAGTACGATGGGCATTGGCGCCGACTGGAACGAAGACTTGCTAGATGCGATGGCTGCCATTTCAGGGGGTAATTCCACATACATTGACACACCGCGAAAAATTGTAGATTCCTTCAAAGCCACGATCAGGGAACTCAGCACCATTGTCGCCAAAGAAGTTACACTCACCATCGACCCAATCGAAGAAGTAACGCTGCACGAGGCGTTTCAAATTTCGCCACACATTCGCCGCTTAGAAGTTAACGGGAATAAATCGACCTTCGGCCCGCTGGGAACCAACAGCCGAAAAATCATCGTGCTTGAATTTCGGGTTAAGGGCCTGCACAATACCGGCGAGAAACGCCTGATGCACCTGACGGTAGAAGGAGATGTCCCCACACAATCCAATTGGCAAGCGTGGCCCCAGGCAGACATAACCGTAAATGTTAGCGCAGACCCGGATGTAACCGTGGTGGTACCCCCTGTTATCATTACCGCATTAGGAAAACTAGCCATCTTTAAGATGCAAGAAAAAGCGATGCGCGATATGGAGGCCGGCAACATTATCATTGCCACACATCGGCTGGAAACGATGGCCACGCGATTGCTTAATCTGGGAGAAACAGAATTAGCTCGCGCCGCCCTGCTAGAAGCAGGACGTCTGGCGAAAACAGGCAATCTATCTTCAGAAGGACGCAAAAAAATCCGGTACGGAACCCGGAGCCTTTCAATTTTGCCCAAGGAACTATAAGTATGATTAAATGTCCTTTTTGTCAAACCCCACATGTTGATGGCACACTCTTCTGCAGTGAGTGCGGAACCTACTTGCTAGAAGACGACAAACGTGGCACCGACCCCCTGGGAACCAGTGAGATTGGATGGGTGGGCGATTCGGTTGAGGAACCCGACGCGCCAGCCCCGTTTCAGGGTACCGGCCCGCTAACCATCCGTCTAAAAATTGGCGAGAAAAAACGCATGGTTGAAATACCGCTGAACAAAGCCGTCCACCTGGGCCGCCTTGATCCCGCCTCAGATGTGTTCCCAGAGATAGACCTCACCAACGACGGAGGGCTGGAAAAAGGTGTGTCGCGCCGCCACGCCAGAATATTAAAACGGGAAGGAACCGTTGTCATTGAAGACCTGGGCAGCATCAACGGAACATTCATTAACGGGAAAAGACTGGCCCCATATCTGCCAGAAACGCTCACCGATGGTGACAACCTGCAAATTGGCCGCCTGCTGATCAACGTAGAATTACATTAAACCTATCCACTGCCCCAGCTTATTTTGGAGAACAGGCTATGTCCTTCACAGTACTCCTGCATATTGCAAATTCCGACCCTATTGTGGCAGAAATGGAAACAATGCCCGATAAAACCGCCACCCACATCATCTGCACCAATCCGCGCGCCCGCGATGGGAAGCCGTTGCATTATATTGACCCAGAAGCCGTTCGGTTTATGTTTCCGTGGCACCGAATCACATTTATCGAAATATACCCCAGCGAAGAGGACCGTGCAGAAATTGAAACCTTCTTCCGCGATTGAGGCATCAGTTGGCTTTACATAAAATTAATCATCCACAAGCCGCCTTCTGTGGCGGCTATTTCGTGCCATAATAGCGCTCAGCAACGATCCACCCCCTCTCCCACACAAGCAGGAGAACACCCAAAAACACGGGTGGGCCAAAAAGAGGTGTGCGGAGGAGGATTTTTCAAAATTAAATTCGTTGAGAAATTACTAACAGCCTGAACAGTTACAAAAAATTTAAGTATTTATTCAGATGCCGACAAAATAGAACACAGATTTTTATGAGAAATCTACGGTAATCCGTAAGATCCGTCTAATCCGTGTGCTATTGATACGATGGCTGAACAGATACAAATTCAAATGATAAAGGTTCGCCCATGCAAACACAAGAAGTCACACCAACTATTTGTCCCAAATGCCAAACAAGGTATCACGCGCCGACAATTTCACTCATCGACGTGAGCAGTGAACCATCGTTGAAAGAGGTATTTTTGCAAGGACAGCTCAACACCAGCCGGTGCCCGCAATGCGGCTTCGCCCACCCGGTAGACGTGCCAATTTTATACCACGACGGAGAAAAAGAGTTGGCGCTAATATTTATTCCCCACAGTATGACCATCGCCCATACCGATGAGCAAAAAATTATTGGGGCACTCTCCAATCGCCTGATGGATTCGCTGCCCCCAGAAAAACGCAAAGGGTATTTGTTCACCCCCAAAACCTTTATAACCCTGGAAAGCCTGGTAAAAGCAGTACTGGCAGCCGATGGCATTACCGAAGAAATGCTAGAAGCACAAGACGCCAAGCTCAAGCTGCTCGACGCCCTTTTGAAGACGCAAAACGAAAATGAGCTTAACCATTTAATCCAAGACAATCTCTCTCAATTAGACTACCAATTCTTTGAAATTATCACTGCCTTTGCTGTACAAGCGTTACAAGCCGGCGATCAAAACAATGGTCAGCACCTGTTGGCATTCAGACAATTTGTGGCACAGGCCACCGAACACGGACAAGCATACGTGACCCAAATTGATGAGAAAATTGGTCTCCAATCATTCAGTCCAGAGAAGCTGTTGAGTGCCCTAAAAAACGCCTCTAGCGAAGAAGAATTTGTTGCACTTGTTGGTTCTGGCAGATCGCTATTAGATTACACCTTCTTCCAAAATTTAACCGCAGAGATCAATGCTGCCTCTGCAACAGGAAACACAACTGAAGCAGAAAAACTAAAGGCGCTGCGCACGCGCATCCTGGAGACATCCGCTCGAGTGGATAAAGAAACCAGAGAAATGCTAAACAACACGCACCAGCTTATGCAAAACCTGGTGGATGCCCCGAACCCGCAGCAGTTTGTGCAAAACAACCTGGCAAAGTTTGACGAAATGTTTTTTACAATATTAATTGCCAATATTCAGGAAGCCCAAAAGGCAGGGCAGATGGAGACCGTGCAAAAACTATCCAACCTGTACAAATTGGTTATGGACACCCTGCAAGAGCAACTACCGCCTGAAGTGCAGCTTTTGAATAAACTTGTTGGCGCGCAAACGCCCCAAGCCATTGCTGCGCTCCTGGCAGAAAACAAAACGCTCATAACGCCCGAATTTGTGGCAATGGTGGAACGGATGGAAGCAGAGGTGCAATCTCAGGGCCAACCCGAAATCAGCGCGGCATTGGCAGAAATAAAAAAACAAGCCCAAGCAATAACAAAGGGCGACGCTCCTGCAGTTGCTGGCTTGTTTTAACAACTCACTTTACACATATTGACAATTTTTCAAGCGCATCTATTTGGCAAAATGCTCTAACCTGAATCCGTGGCCGCGGACGGTGATAATGTATTGCGTATCAGGGTCTACCTCCGCAATGCGCTCCCGGAGTCGCCGGGCCAGGGCATCAATTGCCTGCTCAGACACACCTTCCGCCGCCTCGTGTGCCCAGACCGTAGCCACTATTTCTTCTCGGCTCACCACGCCCCCCTGGTGCTTGAACAACAGATCTAGCAGGGTGTATTGTGCCAAAGATAACGGCGGCGCCAGCTCTTTACCGGCCACCCACACCCGTTTAGAAACGTTGTCCATTTTGATTTCTGATTTTGATGTATCTGCAACATACAGGGGTGCTGTCGCGTCGGCATCAACAAACACCAACCGACTGCTCAATGCAATGCCAATCTGGTCACCATCGTGCAGAAAGTGTTCCGCATCTTTTAGTGGCGTTCCATTCAAAAATGTACCATTTTTACTATTGAGATCAATTAATTTATATTGATCATTTTCTCTCACTATTTTGGCGTGGTGTCGAGAAACCAGGCGGTCATCAACAACAATATCGCAATCATTTCCACGACCAATGAGTATTGATTGTTGGCTCAATTCCCAATTTTTTCTGGAAATATTACCTTCCAAAACCAAAAGTATCGCAAATTCCTCACTCATAGTTACTTGTTCCTCCTGCAATTGTGATACTTGACAGATGTTGGCAGTTGCATTAGATTCCTCATATAAGAATGTTAAGCAGTGTTCATCGGCCTTGCTTTAGTGAGACGCAATAATGTTTGAACCCCTTCAACCAGGGACAACGCTCTGGTCTCGATACCACATTCAAGAACTGGTTGCTCGTGGTGGCCAGGGCTCCATTTATAAAGCGGAAGACCTGCGGCTTGAAGGCCGTTTGTGCGCCATTAAAGAAGTAGTGCCCGATGTTGAAGCTTCTAAAGAGCATCAGGAACAAACACAGGCGCAATTTCACCGCGAAGCCAGCATTTTGGCCCGGCTGGATCACCCCAATCTACCTAAAGTATCTGATTTTTTCTTTTACAATGGGCGCGACTACCTGGTAATGGATTACGTGCCGGGCCGCGATTTGCGAGAAGTCATCGAGGAAGCGCGCGCCACTCAAACTTTTATCCCTGAAAAACAGATTTTGGAATGGGCCAGCCAGATCCTTGATGCATTGATTTATTTACACGATCAATCGCCGCCCATTTTGCATCGAGATATAAAACCGGCCAATATTAAGCTCACCCCCAACGGGCCGCTCAAGCTGGTTGATTTTGGTCTGGTAAAAGTGATGGTTCCTGAAGACAATAGAACCATCACTGTGCTGCAAGGCAAAGGAACGGTGCAATACACCCCAATGGAGCAGTACGGCGGCGACACCGGGCACACCGATGCACGCTCTGATATTTATTCGCTGGGTGCAACGCTATTTCACCTGCTCACCCTGCACCCTCCATTAGAGGCCAAAGAACGCTTTTTGTATCCTGATAAAGCACAGTCGCTAAAAGAAACCAATCCGGCCATAACAGCCCGCACGGAACAAGCTATTTTACACGCCCTGGCAATGCACCCCAACGATCGGCCCAAAGATACCAAAACATTCAAAAAAGAGTTGTTGGGGAGTCACTATTTTCCGCCGCAAGATGTTATTGAGGTTTGGTGGGGCAGGGAGATACAAACAGCATTGGCTCAAAATAGAACTCTGCTGGCCATTGTGGGCGTTTTAATGGCACTGGCCATTATCATTACTACTTTTGCCCCATCGTTGCCCCCACCTGGCTAGAGCGGCTGGTCTTTTTGTTTGGACTCTTTATACAACTGTTTAATTCGTTTGGCTAGCAACACACCTACCAACCCCATCAGGGCAAAAATCATTGTAACCAGCGGTGTTAACCAGTGCCATTGCGTATTATAACGCACCCATCCCCCCAATATCTCTACTTGAGACAACTGAATGGCGAATATTCCGTACAACACGTATCCGGTTAACCCCAGCGCGGCTGCTACCAACGCCGGCCACAACCGCGCCTCAAGCGGAATCCCCACCGGGGTGAATAAGCGCACTATCATCACCCCCACCACAATTAAAACCAATACAGACAAATACAAATCTGTAAATACCAGCGACGCCGGCTGAGGAGGCGATGCAGCGCCCGATATCACCGTTGGCACAGCGGCCACAGGCGTGTCGGTGGGGCTGGGGGTGGGCGGCAATGTGGCCGTTGCGGTGGGCGTGGGCAGCGGCGTGGGCGTGGGCACAGGTGTTTCTGTGGGGATGGGCGTTTCGATGGTAATTGTTGGCCCTTCGATTACAATTTTCCCCGATCGTGTCGCGTCGCCGCTGGCAGCAGTGATTTCCATGGTTCCTTCTCGATCAACGGTGATTACCGTCTGGGCCACGCCATTGATGGTGGGCACGATGAGGGGCGCTAATTCCAGTCCTTCTTTGGGATACGAACGATTGAACGACACCAGCGTATTGTCTGGCACCGGATTACCCAGCTTATCAAGAATGACGCCGGTATAAATCAGCAGACGGTCGCCCGCTTCGATTGACACCTCAACGGGCTGAGGCGTTCCCTCTCCCACCGGTTCGGTGGTAACGGTGGGCGAAGGTTCTGGCGTTGCATTTTCGGCCAGCTCTTTTTGGTAATCTAAAATAATCACCTGTTCCGGGTCTGGCTCAAGCATATCTGGAATTTTATATTCAACTGCATCGATGTTCACCGGCGCGTGACCTTGGGGACTGAATTCCTTAAACAACAGCCGGGCAGCGGCTTCGATATGCTCTGGTGTTTTGTTGTATATTCCGTAATAGGCCGTTAAGATACTCACTTCCGTGTTATCCAGGTAGTACGGCGCGTCGAATGCCAGCACGATGATTTTTTTATCTCGCAAATCAATGGCGCTCTCCCTTAAAAACTGCTTCACCGCTATGGAACTTGGGTACCTGGTTTCATCCACATCGAGCATATTAAACACAATCCAGTCTGCCCGATTTAGTTGTAAACTAATTTCCTGATTCTTGTTTAGGGTCTTCGGATTCTTGGATAATGCGTTGGCCAATTCTGTAAATGTGTAACTGGCAATTTGGCCTGGATTAATTTGGTCGCTGGCATCCGGTCCGTAGCGATTAAGAATGGCGTTTTGCAACGCATCAGGGGCAATCACGTAAAAATCAGCACACGTATCGCACAGGCGTGCCTGACGATCATCGGTAAAAATAAGAATACGTTCATCTGGCAGGGGAGGGCTGGGAATACGGTCAGCCAATTCGTTTGGGTCGGGGTAGATCAACGTAATGCCATTTTTAACAATATCCAATAGCGTATCGGGGGTTTCGGGAAGATCATCCATGTTTTTCGGGGTGCGCATTACCTGTGGCGAGTTGAAATTTTTGTAAATCTTTAATTTTGCTTGAATAATCCGCCGCACCGACGTATCCACGCGCTGCTGAAATACGGGGTCAGTTTCATACTTATCCTGAAAGAACTCAATAGCGGTGATAATATGATTAAATTGGGTTTGATTGTCTTTTGCCGCGCCAAAATTATCCAGCAGTAGCACGTCACTGCCGGCCAAAAAAGCATCCAGTGCAATTCGACGGGCAGGAAAGGTTTGCTCGGTGGCCTTGTAGGTTTTTGTTACCGCCGGTACGCCAAGCGGGCCGCTAACAATCAGGCCACCTGTGGTTCGCCAGGGGGCCAATGAAGCGAGGATTTGGGGCAAATTTTGTGGGTCGAGGCTAATAGGTTTGGTTAAATCCCGGATATTGCCTTGCAATCCTCGGTAGCGAATGTGGGCTGTCATCAGGCCATCGGTTATTTCCGCTGCGGCAGCGGAATCAATGGCTGTGACGGCGAAGAAGGGGGCCATTTCAACGAGCTGAAGTTGCCCCAATAATTTTTGGATAGTGGGTATATCCTGGTTTAGCTGCCGGTCGATGCCTCCTGCCCCCGGAAAATGTTTAGCTATCGTTAAAACAGCGTTCTGACTGCCCGTATGGATTCCTTTTATATAGGCCCGTCCCATTTTGCCAACCCAGTAGGGGTCGCTGCCGAAGGCTCGCACACCTGCCACACCCGTTGTTTCTAAATTTGGCTTGTCCACCACATCTAATACTGGGCCAAACAGCATGTTCACCCCCAGAGCAGCCAACTCTTGCCCCACAATGGTTCCCACTTGCGTTGCGTAATCGGGGTTCCAGGTGGCCCCCAGCGCCATTCCGCTGGGTACGTCGGGTAACTCCGGTGAAAGCAGGGTGTAAGGATACCCATCGCCTTCATGGTCAACGGCGATGAATAACGGAACAGACGTTGTAGGCGTTTTAACCGTTTGCGTAACCACTTCTGTGGAGGTTACCGCCTCGGTTGGCGCTAGCGTTGCGGTGGCAGACAACGCTGCGGTGGGGGTAACAACAGGTTGTGATTCCGTAACAACGGTCGACGTAATGACAACTGTTTGTCGAGGTTGGTAGGCAAACGATTGCAGGTGATTGACAACGGTTTGTATGGCTAAACGGGGATCATTTCCGTCGGTGACGGTTGGCTTATTGCTTGGCTGCAAGTACACTCCCCCCACGCGATAATCTCGTATCAGTTGGGCAATGTAACTTTCGTCGGCGGTGTCTGTGCCAGCATACGTTACCATAAAGAGCTGCCCAACCCGTTCTGCCGGAGAAAGACGCTGGAAAATAGCCTCAACTTCGGGGGAGAAGGTTACCTCTGGCTCTTGCGCCGTAACGGACAACGATGTGTTGCCGGTCAACCCCAAAATAATGGCGCAGAGTATAATTATGTTCAGCAGAATTGGTCGCCTTTTTTGCATCTCAATACTTCCCGAAGGTGTAATCAAGGAATACGGTACAATACAAGTATACTTTTCATGTTAGTACTCGTCAATTATGCTGCGCGCCGGGTCAACAAAAAGAGCGCCTGCTTTAGCAAGCGCTCTTGAGCAGCTAATGTGGTATTTATTTAAGCGGGTTGTTGGACACAGGACTCACATCGCGTAACTCCGGGTGCGTTCAAACGTTCTCAAGCTGCCCTGTCCAAGCCACCTCCAAGCAGCCGTCCATATTCGTCATACAGTTCTGGCGAAGCTTCGCCCAATATGGCAGAGCGGGTGATAATGCATTTTTTAATTTCTTTGTGCGATGGAATTTCATACATTACATCGAGCAATGTGTCTTCGATAATGGTGCGCAAGCCACGTGCGCCAGTTTTCTGTTTGTAAGCGGCTTCCGCTGCGGTTTCAAGCGCTTCGTTGGTAAAAGCCAATTCCACGCCATCAAGCTTGAACAAGCGCTGGAACTGTTTCACCAGTGCGTTTTTGGGTTCCACCAGAATGCTCATCAATGCGTCTTTATCCAACGCGTCTGCTGTAACCAGTACTGGCAAGCGACCCACAAATTCTGGGATTAATCCATATTCCACCAAATCTTCAGGCGTAACCTGGCGCAATAATTCTGCTTTAATGGTGTCGCGGTTTTGTAAAGATACAGGGCCGCGCACCTGGGGGAAGCCCAGCTGCCCCTTCGCGCCAATGCGCTGCGAAATTATTTTGTCGATGTCATCGAATGCGCCCCCGCAGATAAACAGGATGTTAGCAGTGTCGATTTGCACAAACTCCTGATGGGGATGCTTTCGTCCACCGTGCGGGGGGACGTTAGCTTGGGTGCCTTCTATGATTTTCAAGAGCGCCTGTTGAACGCCTTCGCCAGATACGTCGCGGGTAATGGAGGGGTTGTCGCCTGATTTGCGGGCTGTTTTGTCAACTTCATCAATATAAATAATGCCTTTTTCAGCCGTTGCTATATCAAAATCGGCGGCTTGTATCAGGCGCAATAGAATATTCTCTACATCTTCGCCAACATATCCGGCTTCGGTGAGTGCGGTTGCATCAGCAATGCAAAAGGGAACATCCAGCACGCGGGCTAGTGTCTGCGCCAATAATGTTTTGCCGCATCCGGTAGGCCCTACAAGCAGAATGTTACTTTTTTGCAATTCGACCTCTTCGGTTTTAGCGCCAATGCGTTTGTAATGGTTGTAAACGGCTACGGCCAACACCTTTTTGGCCCGATCCTGACCAACAACCCACTCATTAAGATGCTCATAAATTTCTTTGGGCGATAGCATGCGCGGAGACCTGGGGTTCAGAGCGGTTTGGGTAGCTTGTGCTTCGTCTTCCAAAATTTGCTTGCACAAATCTACGCACTCGTCGCAAATATAAACGTGGTCTGGCCCGGCGATGAGGCGGTTCACCTCATCCTGGTCGCGTTTGCAAAATGAGCAGGCTTGTCTATCAGGTCGGAATCGGTTGGCCATTTATTAATCCGTTTCTTTAGGTTCCTGGTGAAAAATCGGCGTGCCCATTATTTCATCGACAAGGCCATATTCTTTGGCATTGATGGCGTCCATCCAGCGGTCGCGTTCAAAATCATCCGCTATTTTTGAGGGGTCTCGGCCAGTGTGCTTGGCTAAAATGTGATGCATCGTGTCTTGCAAACGTTTCATTTCTTTGTATTGAATTTCAACATCGGGCGTGTATCCTTGCGCGCCGCCACCCGCCGGATGCATATGCACAGTTGCGTGAGGTAAGGCGTAGCGTTTCCCTGGGGTGCCGGCGGACAGAAGCACCGTTGCCATACTGGCAGTTACGCCTACGGCGAAGGTGCTAATGGGGTTTGAAAGGGATTGCATTGTGTCGTAAATAGCCAATCCAGAGTAAATTATGCCCCCCGGCGAGTTGATGTACATTGAAATGTTGCGTTCGGGGTCTTGTTGGTTGAGGTACAAAAGCTGCGCCACAATTAAATTTGCCACCTGATCGTTGATGGCTGTTCCCAAAAATATAATTCGCTCTTTGAGCAGTAGCGAGAAAATATCAAATGCTCGCTCTGTGCGCCCTGTGGTTTCAATAACCATAGGGACAAGTGACTGGGGAACATTGTTATTCATTTAGATGCTCCTTTTCTGGTAGGTTAAGGTTCTACGCTACGTCTGCGGGCGGCACGTCTGATGCCTCTTCCGCCACAGTTTCAACTGCTGACCCAGCCTCGGCGACGGGTTCAGTTTCAACTGCTTCTTGGGCCGGGGCTTCTGCTGCTGGTTCGGGTTCCTGGTCGGCCTCGCCTTTAACAATAGCCAGCAGCCGTCGCAGTGCTTTTTCAGTGAGCAGGTTGTTGGTAAGTACTCGCAACCCCGTTGGAGATTTAAACGTGTCCTGAGCCTGTTTTGATCCGCCAGACAACATCACCATCATATCAGCTTCTTGTGAAAGCTCGGCGTTGTCCACCGCAAGGTCTTCCAATTCTACAATTTTACTTAAAACCAGGGACGTTTTGAGATTTTCTTTTACACTTTCTCTGAGTTCTTCTCTGAATGTCTCTAACGTTTTCTGCTGCGATTTCAGGAAGGTGGTCAGGTCAAGCCCGTATTGTTTCAGACGTGCCTCCTGGTTTGCTACGGCGTGGTCAAGTTCGCGCTCTTCTAAGACCTGGGGCCACTTGATGGTTTCTGCAGATTCGGCGATCTGCTCCAACGCTTCGTCAGATAAGGCACTGTCTCGCTCACGCTGTTTCTGGGCGATAATATCTTCTTTAATTTTTGCTTTAAGATCGTCCAAAGAATCGTAATCCCCCACCAGGCTGGCAAAATCATCGTCCAGGGGAAATTCTTCTTTGACTTTTACTGCATTGATTTTAAGGGTGTATTCAATTGTCTCGCCGGAAACCTCATCATCATCGTAATCATCGGCGAAGGTGTGGGTAAAAACAACTTCTTCTCCCGCTACCTTGCCAAGCAAATGTGCAACGAAGTCTGGTTCACCGTCTTTCTCGACGGCTTCTTCCATCTCAATGTCTTCGTCCCAATTTTCCGGTTCCGCTTCACCGGCAGAGATTGTCTTTTCTGAAACTGACACGGATACCAGATCACCCATTTCAGCAGGGCGTTCAACAGGACTGTAGGTGGTGTAATGTTCACGCAAATGTTCCAACTGATGGTCGATTTCGTCATCTGTCACTTCTACATCTTCAACCTCTAATCGAATGCTGCGATAATCGCCCAGTTCTACAACAGGGTCGGTGGGGACTTTTACCGTCATTACCAGCGGTTCCCACTCAATTTTATCCAGAGAAGCCATCGCGTATGGCGTTACCTCAGCTTCTTCCAGTGCAGATTGGAAAACAGTTGTGGTGAGGTCTTTCGTCGCTTCTTCCTGAATGGCGTCTATGCCAAAACGGCTGAGTACTAGATTGTAGGGAGCTTTACCGGGTCGAAATCCAGGAATTCGAACATTTTTTGAAATACGACGGGCGGCTTTTTGCAGCAATTTTTGTTTTTGCGCGTCGTCAATTTCAACCGTCAAAATAACTTCACAATTTTCTGTAGTTTCTTTTGTGACCTTCAATGTTTGAACCTCTTTCTCGCTAAAAAGATATCTTCGGCTAACATAACGTGTTGCCGAGCGTTAAATTGATAACATTGTGATTTTACCACAGTCGTTACCAAAATCGCAACCGCGTGTCACACCGATGGCATTTAGATTTACTGATTTGCCGGAGATTTACACCCCACTAACGTGCAAATAGTGCCGTTGCTAGTTTAGTATGGTGGGTGAGGCGGGTGCGACGCTATCTTTT
Organism: uncultured Anaerolineaceae bacterium; assembly: GCA_964413895.1. Taxonomy (GTDB): domain Bacteria; phylum Chloroflexota; class Anaerolineae; order 4572-78; family 4572-78; genus JANTHQ01. The sequence goes on along the minus strand of CAYPUV010000052.1, from coordinate 1,017 downwards.
TAACTCGAATGGCGCTGCCACAATAATGCCTGTTGTTAACATAATTCTAAACCATACTGAACATAAAGTCAAACCAGGTCAGCATCTTATGTTAATAGAAATCACGTATTACAAAAAAATCGCCACAGGTTAACCTGTGGCGATTTTTAGGGTATTTAGTTTTTGCCTACGCCTACCTACTTTGAGTATCACTTTGCCATCAGTATAAGTACAACCCAGGCATTTGCTAACCGCTAAGGCGGCTCACTGTTAGCTTTGCCAAATTTACTGATGGCAACAAAGCTTTTGTGCAATTCCCCGGGTGTACTCACTGGCTGTCTGTTTAATCACTCGATAGAGTACCCCCTTTTGAGTTATTAACGTACAGCTTTGTAGGTTAATAATATAATAGCACACTTCACATTGGGTTTCAATAGAGTCTACCAAATTTTAAGCCTGGGTGAACATAACTGAACGCGCATTGCGAGCAACCGTTTTGATATCAGGTTGATTTGCGGTCTTCTTTACCAAAAACTTTCTTTAGCTGGTGTTTCACTGTGACATGCGCTACTTGCAGTGGGGTGAGTTTACTTATGTATTCCAAAAAATCATCTATATCTTTTACGTAGCCCACCTCATCCATTTGGTGGGTGATTCTGAGTTCTTTTTGGTGTTCGATCATCCAGGCTAACAGGTCATCTGCTGTGCGGTGTGGGAACAGCTTCATTACCCCACTCTTTTTAATGTGCTCTACCATCGGCGCGTAGAAATTATCGTACCAATCCATCACCACTTCCTCAGCCGATGGTTCTTTGTGTTGTTGCTTTGCCAGGTAATACCGATAAACAGAAATTTGTTTGAGCAGTCGGCTGTATCGCCCTGGCGCGGTGAATACCAGGTCTGCATCTGGACGTAATTTGTGTAGCTGCGTTTTCTCTAAAAAGATGGCACACTCTTCTTTAATCAGCAGTTCGTCGGGCTGAATATCTGGCGTAAGCGTGAAAACGGTCGGTAGTTCGGTGACACACGCCTGAATGG